>JAYWBH010000666.1:0-3497 GCA_043781815.1 Bryobacterales bacterium
GGGTTCGACGTGGTAGGACGACCGGGCGATAACAGCGACGTCAGTGAGAAAACGCCTTTCTCATTCAGCTCATACACCGGCTCAATGACCGTGGACGAAAACGGCCCGATTCCATGCACCTGTAAAACAGTTTCTGTCTTAGACCACGCAAAGTGCGCCATATCCTTTGGCGCAATCCCAAAAGTTCCCGTATCCATTGGTTCCAGCAAGGAGCGGTTGAAGCGCCGACCCATTCCAAGCGACCAAGTGCCTTTGACGACTGTAATATTTTCGTCTATCGGATGAACATGAGGCAGGGTGATATATCCGGCATCCTGATGAATCCTGAACACAAAAGGCTCCCCAGGCTTAGTGAAATCGCCAGACACCTTTTCCACCCACTGCCCCGGCGTGAACTTACTGAGCGGGTAAACGCGATGAGGCTCGGAATGATCTTGTGACTTCGCATTGTCCCCCGTGAGGGCGAATGCCAATACAGCAGCGATGACGAAATTTCTAGAAGAAAAGATTTGGAGCATTAGAAAAACTTAGTGTATCAACTAATTAATCGGCAAATCATCATTGATAGCGGCGCTATAGCATAGTCCAATCTCCACAAAAATTCCCGGCGGTTTGCTGGCCGCCGGGACGAAACAAACGGAGAGGATATCGAACCTATGAACGAAACTTGCGGCGGGCAGCGAAGCCCAAGCCGAGGATTGCAGCACTCATCAGACCGAACGTGCCCGGCTCCGGAGTTGGCGTAAGGAACCCGCGAATCTCACCGCCTGGGAATGCCGTAGTGTGAATATTCAGGTAGGACTTGTTCGCCGCGATTCCAGCAAAGAACGCCGCTTCGGCGGAAGCCGTCGTCCCTCCATTCGCGGTTATAAATGCAGGGTTATAGCTGGCAGCCAGAGTCATGTTATAGGTATTGGAGTAGGATCCGCTCGTTACTCCAAGAGGAAATCCGCCGAATGTCGGGGTCTCCGTCGTTACGCCAGCCGTACCGGTTCCGGCGACGGCTGTGCAGCAATGGATATGTGATGCCGTGACGGTTCCAGTCAGACCGCTAAAATTCACGTTGACCGTAAGGAGGTTGCTGATAAAATCGATGGTTACGACGCCGTTACCAATACCCAGTGAAGCATTGGCAGGGCTCTCGTTGGGGCCATTGAGGGTTACTACGTAAGTAATCGGCGCCGCGAGGCTGGCAGCGACTGTGAGCACTCCGAGGAAGATGATTTTTGTTGTCATTGGAATTAAATTATAAGGCCAACCAGGGGCTGGTTGGCTAGGGTCAACTTGTTAATTCACGAAGCAATACCAATGATTGGTATGAATCTGGACTCGTGCCTCTTTGCTATGCTGCTCTATGTCGCGCCGCACTTTTTGTACTAGGAGGAACTCCGCTCACAACAGCATAACCTTGACTCAAGCATCACACGTTATCAAATTGATGAGGTCAAAGAGATAGCAAGTATTTCGTGATTTAGTTTGGCTCATTATCCTGGATGCATTCAGAACGCTTGCTGGATAAATCCCCGCTGCTCGAACCGCGTCAACTCTTTTGTACAGGCTGGCATATCGTCGAGAGCCGCTAGCGTCCAGGCTGGGCACCAAGTCTGGACACGTCTCGAACTCAACTCTAGCAGCCTCCTCCGACAGAGGCGGGAACCAATATAGTTACTAGTCGGTCAAATAAACGAAAATCGCGGAGGATACTTTGACGATGCCACGCTACAAACGTGGTAAAGTCCTTCGTAGGAGCTTTCCTGCGCCAATGGTTCGGGTTCACGGCAAACATGTCGAACATGACGATACACGAGAAAGAGGCTCTTTCCAAGGCAGCGAAAGTCTTCGTCGGGTTTGGAGCTTCAGAAGTGTTCCTGTTTGGATCTGCTGTAAAGGGCCAGCTTCGACCCAATTCTGATATTGATATGGCTGTCTCCGGTTTGCCGGCACGTGTATATTTTTCGGCCATCAGTCAGGCGTCCGACCTCATCGGGCGACCCGTGGACCTGGTGGATTTGGATGACGATACCGGGCTGGTACGGTACCTCCGTAGTAGTGGAGAACTAGTCCGTGTCGCCTAATCTCGCTGAGAAGATCCAATTGGGACTGGATGAACTCGCAGTAATCAAGGGCATGATGTCTCCGCTGATCGAACGCACAGGAGAGCGGGAATTACCCGTGATCGAAACGGCGGCAGCCTGTACCATGCTGCATTCGTTTTACACTGAAATAGAGAAAATCCTCAAACTCATCGCATTGGACCTCGACAATAAGATTCCTTCGTCCGAATCCTGGCATCGCGATTTGCTAAGCCAGATGGCGGCGGCAACTGAGGCTCGACCGGCAGTTATCACGACCGACCTCGTAATGCACCTAACCAAACTGCTGGCCTTTCGACATCTATTTCGTGGTGCGTCGATTGCATTGATGCGCTGGGATAAGATCTCTCCGCTGGTAGCTGATGTGGATGGCGTACATGAAGAAACCGTTCGAGAGCTTAACCAATTTCAACATTTTCTTCGCCTCGGTTCAACCGATCCCAACAAATAGGCAAGCATACGGTTTCCGTAACTTTCAGAATTACAGAATACGGACTAAGATTTTATTTGGGTAGATGGATCGGTTTCAGGGGATGGCCCCCTTTGTTGGCGTAGAGCCATTTAAAATAATTTGGCTCCCCAAGCGCACCACAAATCCGAACAACGTTGCGGAGAGTCCAAAGGGGCCTCAATTCTCCATGCTGTTAACCGAAACGGAAGGCCGAGCGGAAGGCGGAGATCGTTGGAGTGGCTTCGATTTTCAATGATCGAACTACTGGAACCGATGGTACACCGAGACTGCGCTCGCAGCGACATTGCGAAGGAATCCGGGCAGCCGCTTCTGAATGCCAACTGGATAGATTACTCGGATATCAGGTACACTATCCGCAGGGTCTATCCAATGCCGACTGCTGACACAGCCCTCGCGAAAGCACGCCACCTGTTCACAAGGCACGGCGGCATGCTCCGCACCAGCAACGCGATCCGGCTAGGTGTCCACCCGCGGACTCTATACGCCCTGCGAGATTCCGGCGAAATCGAATCGGTCGGTCGCGGCCTCTACCGACTCTCTACATCGCCGCCGCTGACCAGCCCGGATCTCGTCCCAGTCGCGATTCGGATTCCGCGCGCGGTCGTCTGCCTGATCTCCGCGCTCGCTCACCATGGCCTCACCACGCAGGTTCCGCATGCCGTTGATATCGCCCTGCCCAGCCATGCTCAGATTCCGAAGATCGACGGCATTCCCCTGCGCGTGTTCTGGTACTCGGAACCCTCGTTCAGTGCCGGTATCGACGTGACCACGATTGACGATGTACCAGTGCGAATTTATTCACCGGAGAAGACGGTCGCCGACTGCTTCAAATACCGGAACAAGATCGGACTCGACGTCGCCATCGAAGCGCTGCGAGCCTGGCGGGACCGGAAGCCGAAGGCGGACTTTCAATCGCTGTCAAGGTTTGCCCA
>JAYWBH010000667.1:0-3497 GCA_043781815.1 Bryobacterales bacterium
TTATGGGGAACGTTGGGGTCGGCATTGGTTGGACGTTGCCCGTTACGCGGATTCCGATGGCTTTGAAAAAGACAAGCAGCGCAGCGTTTGGTTCTACCGTGACTACGTGATCAACGCGCTGAATCGCGACCTGCCCTACAACCAATTTTTAGTCGAACAAATAGCTGGCGACCTGTTGCCCAATGCCACACAAGATCAAATGGTGGCCACTGGATTTCTGCGCAATTCCATGATCAACGAAGAGGGCGGTGTTGATCCGGAACAGTTCCGCATGGAAGCCATGTTTGACCGTATGGACGCCATCGGCAAAAGCATGTTAGGGCTCACCATCGGCTGCGCCCAATGCCACAACCATAAGTTTGACCCGCTACAGCAGGAAGAGTATTACCGCATGTTTGCGTTCTTGAATAATACTCATGAATCCAACCTTTCCGTATACAGTCCGGCAGATCAACAAAAGCGCGCAGAGATTTTCCGCAAGACTCGTGAGATTGAAGCGGACTTGCGCCATCGGTCACCAGATTGGGTAGAGCGTCTGGCCCGTTGGGAAGCATCCGTGAAGAATGATCAACCAGAGTGGCAGGTGATTCGGCCAGAGGTGGATGACATTTCTACAGGCGGGCAAAAGTATGCGCTGATGCCCGATGGATCATTTCTAGCGGCTGGTTATGCGCCAACCAAACACACGGTAAAGTTCACGGTGAAGACTGATTTGAAGCGTGTGGGCGGGTTTCGGTTGGAATTGTTGAACGATCCGAACTTGCCGCAAAATGGGCCAGGTCGATCCACTAAAGGCACTGGGGCGTTGACGGAATTCACGGTGGAAGCGCGGGCGTCGCAGAGTAAGGACAAGCCGCAAGCGGTGAAGATTGTGCGGGCATCGGCAGATGTGAATTTGCCGGAAAAGGAATTGGATGCCGCCTATTTTGATAAGACAAAAAAGCGTCGAGTGACTGGTCCCATAGAGTTTGCCATTGATGGTAAAGATGAAACTGCCTGGGGTATGGATGCTGGGCCAGGCAGAAGGAATGTGCCGCGCAAGGCCGTGTTTGTTCCGGAAGCGCCGGTTGAAAATGAAGGTGGGTCGGAACTGACAATCTACTTGAGCCAGAAGGCTGGGGGCTGGAACAGTGACGACAATCAGAATCATAATTTAGGACGCATGCGCTTATCTGTCACTGCTGCAGTGGACCCCAAAGCGGATCCGTTACCAGCCAATGTTCGCCAGATTTTGTCGGTGAATGCTGCGCAGCGCTCCCCAGCGCAGACCGATGTTCTGTTCAGCTATTGGCGAACTACGATTCCCGAATGGAAGGCTTCGAATGATGAGATTGACACGCTGTGGGCCGCGCATCCGGAAGGTTCCTCGCAACTGATCCTGTCTCAACGCAATGAAATGCGCCGGACAAATATTCTGATGCGTGGCGATTTTCTAACGCCGTTGAAGGCTGTGGAACCAGGCGTGCCATCGTACTTGAATCCGTTGCCGAAGTCCGACGGAGCACCTGACCGGTTGACCTTTGCGCGCTGGATCGCTGATCGCAATGCACCCACCACGGCGCGGGCTGTTGTGAATCGAACGTGGCAGCAATATTTCGGTACAGGCATTGTGGCCACCAGTGAGGACTTGGGGAAGCAGGCCGATACGCCGTCGCACGCTGAGTTACTGGATTGGCTGGCTGTAGATTTTATGGAGCAAGGCTGGAGCATGAAGAAACTGCATAAGTCGATTGTTACTTCGGCCACTTATAGGCAATCGTCGAATGTAAGTGCCGAGTTACTGGCCAAAGATCCTTACAACCGGTTGTTGGCGCGTGGTTCACGCATCCGGGTGGAAGGGGAAATTGTGCGGGACATCACGTTAGCGGCCAGCGGATTGTTGAACGAAACGGTGGGCGGACCCAGTGTTTATGCACCTGCGCCGGAATTTATCTTCCAACCTCCGGTCAGTTATGGGCCAAAGATTTGGAATGAAGAAAAAGGTGCGGCGCGCTACCGACGGGCGCTTTATACGTTCCGCTATCGATCCGTTCCTTACCCGATGTTACAGAATTTTGATACTCCCAATGGGGATGTCAGTTGCGTGCGGCGGTCAAGATCCAATACACCGTTGCAGGCACTTACTACTTTGAATGAACCATTGTTCCTGGAAGCGGCGCGGGCATTGGCCGCAAAGACATTGGCGGAAGGTGGCAAGACCGACGAATCGAAGCTACGATTTGTTGTGCGACGCTGCATTGCACGGGACCCGAACGACGGAGAATCGGCGACGTTGCTAGGGCTGCTGGCCAAGCAGCGGAATCGGTATGAAGCTGGTGGAATCAGCGCGGCTGAGTTGGTGGAAGGAACTGCATCAGCGCATCCTAAAGAGCTGGCTGCCTGGACCACCGTTGCCCGTGTGTTGCTGAATTTGGACGAAACAATCACTAAGGAATAACCATGTACTCAAACCAAGAAGATGCAAAAACAATTGGCCGCCGCTGGTTCCTGGAACAGTGCGGTGTGGGCTTGGGTGCCGCTGCGTTAACCTCACTTTGTGCCGACGCTTCCACCAACCCATTGGCACCAAAGCAGCCCCATCATGCGGCCAAAGCGAAGCGAGTTATTTACCTGTTCATGGCTGGTGCGCCATCGCACTTAGAGATGTTCGATTACAAACCGCAACTGGCAAAGTTTGATGGAACGTTACCTCCGGCAGATTTGCTGAAAGGGTATCGGGCAGCGTTCATCAACCCGAATTCCAAGCTGTTGGGGCCTAAGTTTAAGTTCGCTAAGCATGGGCAAAACGGGGCAGAGTTGAGTGAACTGCTGCCACACTTGGCCACCGTTGTAGATGACATTGCCATTCTGAAAGGCATGGAGACGGACGCGTTCAACCATGCCCCGGCGCAGATATTGATGAACACCGGGTCACAGCAATTCGGTAGGCCATCCATGGGAGCCTGGTCGACTTACGGGCTGGGTGCGGAGACGCAGGATCTGCCAGCGTTCGTAGTGTTCAGTTCCGGCAAGAAAGGGCCCAGCGGTGGGAACTCCTGCTGGGGTTCGGGCTTTTTGCCGACGGTGCATCAAGGGGTGCAATTTCGCGGATCGGGAGATCCGGTGTTGTACCTTTCCAACCCCAAGGGTGTGGATGCTGAGCTACAGCGCGATTCGTTAGACGCCGTGCAGAAGCTGAATCAAATGCGGCTGGATACTGTGGGTGATCCGGAAATTGCTACACGCATCAGCTCCTTTGAAATGGCTTATCGTATGCAAACCAGCGCACCGGAGTTAATGGATATTTCAAAGGAACCGAAGCATGTGTTGGAAATGTATGGTGCTGAGCCAGGGAAGCCTTCGTTCGCCAACAACTGCTTGCTGGCACGGCGATTGGTGGAGCGCGGTGTGCGCTTTGTGCAGCTATTCCACGAAGCGTGGGATCAGCATGGCAGCCTGGTGAAAGACATTAAGATCAACTGTCAGGATACGGATCAAGCCTGTGCCGCTTTGGTGAA
>JAYWBH010000668.1:0-3487 GCA_043781815.1 Bryobacterales bacterium
TTGAGTGCATTGGTGCCGCTCTTGGTCACCATGTTGATGTAGCCACCGAGTGCGCGTCCAAACTCCGCCTGTCCGCCAGATGTTACTACCTGGAATTCATTCACTACATCCAGCCCGTAGAAGATGCCACTCAGCCCGGCAGCGTCGTCATTGGCAGACAAACCATCCACAATGAAACTGTTCGATAGGTTGCGCTGACTGCCAACGGAAATGCCTTGTCCTGGCACGGCGGATGTTTCAGCAAAGAGTTGATTGCTGGCTGTGTTGGTGGGGGAAACACCGGGGATCAACAATGCGAGGTCAAGGAAATTTCTGCCGTTCAAGGGCAAGCTGCGCACTTCGGCTTGGGAAACTGTTCCGGCGATTTGGCTGCGAGCGGTTTCCAGAAAAGCTGTCTGGCTATCGACAATCAGATTGGTTTCCGAGGACACCAAACCAAGTGTGATGGGAAGGTCAAACGCTGAGCCAACTGTAAGTGAAATCTGACGTACAAAATCAGCAAAGCCAGACTGGCTCACTTTGATTTCTACCATCCCAATTTTGAGGTAAGGAAAACGGAACCTGCCTTCAGTATCTGTTTTTGATGTGGATGTTGCATTGGTGTCCACTTGACGGGCAGTAACTTGCGCATTTTGCACAACGGCTCCGCTAGGGTCAATGATTCGACCGCTTACACTGGCGAAATGAATAGATTCTTGAGCAACTGCGGAATAAGTAAACGCGAACAACAATGCGAGATTCATCGCAATGCGTGAATAGGACATACAGGACTCCTGAAAAATAGACAGCTTAGGTTGAGTGTTTGAATGTGGTGCAGGACAGGCAGGGATGCCTATCCCACACGAACCAGCTGCGATTTAAGCAGAGGAAGGAGGTCCGCGCTTTTGCGAGGAGCGGCTGAATGAAATGCGGTAGCGCGCTTCGGTCTGAGCGTGAGCGGTTGGATGACTGACGATTGCGGCGAAGGTGGCCTGCGCCGCATGCACAGTGCCACTTTCGAAGGAAGTTGGTAGGGAATTTGCACCGGGGAACTGGGCACATCTCCCGCTAACTATTTTGTCCGATGCAGACTGACTTTCAGGCTCGGCCATGTTGGCCATGGCACAACGATGCTTGCCATCTTTACGGCAACAGGCTGGTAGTTTGGAAGGGGAGCCAGCGGACAATGCGGGTGCAATCAGCGAGAAGCTGAGTAGCACTAACAATAAAACTGCGCAAATCCGCTGCAAACCGTAGATTAGCATAATCCCCGACGTTTGGAGCTCCAATTGCAATGTAATGGAATTGGAGTGATAAATGAAACAAAAAGTGCTGTTTTTGCTCTTTGCTGCGGGATGTTTGTTGCCTGCGCAAATATCGGTGGGGATCCGTATTGGTGCGCCTCCGCCGCTTCGTATCGAACGAAGCAACATCCGTCGACCTGGCCCTGAATACGTTTGGATTGACGGATATTGGTATCCCGATCACAACAAATATAAGTGGCATAAAGGCTACTGGACTCGTCCACCATTTGCTGGTGCCCGTTGGGCTCCAGCGCGCCATGAACGGGACATGTTTTATGAAGGCTATTGGCAGCGCGATAACGACCGCTTTGACCATGACCATCGTTGGGATCGTGACCGGGATCGGCGGGATCGGGACCGTCGGTAACCTAAGGTAAAACCCGGGACTTTACTCGGTGTAATCCTTAAGCCACAGTTCTTGCGTTGACATATAATCAAAGCAAGAATTATGAATAGTCTCAAAATGTCGAAAATGCCAGTTATTTTGGCGCTATATACTGCCAGCCTGGGCAGCGCCTTCGCACAATCGTACGGTGTTACGAATTTTGCGGGAGCCAATAGCGTCAAAGACAATGCTTCTGCCACTGAAAATTTCTTTCGGCGGCCCGGCGGCGTGGCCAGCGATGCGAATGGGAACCTTTACCTGGCCGATGGGGACGATCAGCGCATCCGTCGCATTACCCAAGGTGGGATTGTCACTACCATTGCCGGTACAGGTCGCGGTGGCTTTTTAGGAGATGGGGGGCAAGCTGTGGATGCTCAGTTGCGCAGCCCCAAAAATCTTGCCCTGGACAGAAAACGGAACCTTCTTTACTTTTCTGATTACGAAAACTTCCGCGTGCGGCAGATCAACTTGCAAACGGGGATCATCCGAACGGTGGCGGGCAATGGCAAATTTCCCTTTTCCGGAGTCGGCCCGGATGCCGCAGCTATCGCCTTATCGCCCAGCGGTGTGGCGGTGGATTCCGACGGCAACCTATACATTTCTGACGACCTCAGTAACCGCATCTACAAAGTAGTCATTGCCACCAGTGCGTTGACGATTCTTGGGGGCAATGGCGATTATGGCGATGCCGGCGATAATGCCCCGGCTACTGGGGCCAAGTTCAGGTCACCTTCGGGCATGGCCATTGACCCCCAAAACAATTTGATTTTCATTGACTATTACAACACCCGTGTGCGGAAAATCAATTTGCAAACTGGCATTGTTACTGCCTTTGCTGGAGATGGCTTTGCAACAACCGATGGCGATAACGGCTCGGCTACTGTGGCATCTGTTTTCTATCCGGACGCAATCGCGGTGGATGATAGCGGTGGTGTGCTGATCAGCGAGTATCTGCAGGTTCGGCTTGTCAAGAATGGAATCATCACCACCCTGGCCGGCACGAAAGTGCGCGGCTATACAGGCGACGGTGGTTCAGCGAAGCAATCCCGCATCGGCTTTAGTGAAGGGGTTACGGCACTGGCAGGAGGGGATTTCATTATTTCTGATACGGAAAATCATCGCCTTCGCAAAGTGACACAAGGCGTCATCAGCACCATTGCCGGAACCGACGTTAAAGATGGCGGGCAGGCATCGGCAGCCTATTTGAATACTCCTCACGGATTGCTGCGGGATGCCACGGGGAACTTATATCTTACGGATTCGCGCAATTTTCTATTGCGTAAGATTTCCACTACCGGGGTAATTACTTCCGTGGCTGGCACTGGAATATATGGTCCGTTTCCAGAGCGGATCAGTGGCGGCCGTGGCATGGCTCTCGATTCCAAGGGGAATTTATACCTTGCCGATGCCAGCAATAACCGCATTATGCTGGTGACAGCCGCTGGAACAATGCGTATTTTTGCGGGTCAAACCAATGGAAGTTTCGGATACACTGCCGACGGCGGTCTTGCCACTACTGCAAAATTCAGCGGGCCCAAGGGTGTGGCCATTGATGCGAACGATAACGTGTATGTGGCGGATTGGGGGAATAATCGGATTCGGCGGATTGATGCCGTCGCAGGCACGGTTTCAACCATTGCTGGAAATGGTAAGACACTGTTCAGTGGGGATGGCGCGGCGTTGGCGGTGGGTTTGAGTCCTGCGGCATTGCTGTTAGACAAATCAGGAAACCTTGTCATTGCCGATGATTTCAACAATCGCATCCGCCGTATTAATCTGCAAACGGGAGCAATCAGTACGATTGCCGGCAATGGAACCG
>JAYWBH010000669.1:0-3486 GCA_043781815.1 Bryobacterales bacterium
CAAGTACTAGCGCCTTTTTGAACCTGTACTGTGTCGGATTGGTACTTCACCCGTTCAAGTTTGTTCCTTATTCTTGGACATCGAACGGGCAAACCAAAACATGACACAACTGATGTTTCAGTACGGCTACCTTCAAATATTGGACTTCCTCACCACCATTGCCTTCTTACTCAACGGAGTACAAGAAGGCAACCCGGTGGTAAAGTGGGCCATCAACGCTTTTCCGAACCCTATTATTGGACTGGCATTCATTAAGATTTTAGCGGTGGCATTGGGGATTAGTTGTTGGTATCGGGGTCGGGATCGACTGCTGAGCCGCATCAATATTGGGTTTGCAGTGCTGGTGGCATGGAATTTGGTTTCATTGATCATGAAATCGGTTCATGTGGCTGGTATGGCTTAGAGCTCCCCCGTTTATCTTCTTCACTTGCAATGTGACTACAAACGGAGGAAGAAATATGCCCCTTACTCATGACTTCAAAGAAACGATTCAGGCACGTGCGCAGACCGATCAAAAATTCCGGCAAGCGCTTTTGCGCGAAGCCGTGGAGAGCTATTTGAACGGTGATCTTGAAACCGGCAAGGCTGTGTTGCGCGACTATGTGAATGCGACCGTGGGATTTAAGGCGCTTGAGGAGCAGACGGGTATTCCGGCTAAGAGCCTGATGCGTATGTTAGGTCCGAAGGGGAGCCCATCCGCGGCTAATCTTTCCGGCATCCTGACCGCGTTGCAGAAAACGGAAGGCGTTCATTTTGAGCTTTCGTTGCGACGATAAATTTTCTTCTTATAATTCTTTGGGCCAAATGCTTGCCGTCATGCGTTCCGAACCGCGTCCAAATTCCGCGACACTCTGCCTGCGTTTATTTTATCGATGACGATCATTGCGCGGTCCAAATTCGCTGTTCTTCCAGGTTTCGTAGGTCTTCCGGCCATCGACGCGTTTGGCCTCTGCCCATGCACGAACTGCATCTGAATGTTTGGCGCCTGGATTGGCAGCCATAAAGTCGGAAATGAAATTCATGTACCGGCCGTGTTCCAGCCTTAGCGGTCCAGATTTTGTTTGATTGAGAGTCAGGGATTGTTGGACCAAGTCTCGATACGTCAATTTCCCGCCTGCGGCCATTTGTTCTTCCCGCCACCGATTCAGCAGATACCGCGTACCAGATTTGTGTGTGAAGCCAGGAGCGATTTTCCTTGCCTCATCGACGATAAAATCCTTGGTGGTCTTGTTGCTCGTGTAGTTGGTGATCGGGAGGTCTAATCGCAACCCAAGTTCGAAGTCGCGGGGTCCATACCTATTGGGTGTATCGTTTTGACGTTGAATCACGCCTGAACGCAGCCATGTCCTGATGGCTTTCTCAAGCTGGTCTTTCCTCATTGAGGATACGCGCTTAATCCCCAAATCTCGAGCAAAGGACTTAAGTTCATCCGCGTACCAATAGCCGTTGTCGAACTGCTCTTCGGTCATTGTTCGCGACAAGGGCGGCTTGTGTACCATATGTACTCCCTACTATGTACTCGCTCATCCCTGCGGGCCCGGGGCAAGATGCCCGGGTAGTGCTGATAAAGGCGCGGCTTCCGTTCCAGCCTTTCATAATAAGTCGCGCGGGTTGTCGCGTAAAGGGTCCTTTGTGCAATGATAAGGAGAGAATTGTTGGGAATAGCGCTGCTCAACATTGTGAAAAACTACGCATCATGAGTTCCGTCATAGTAGCAATCAACCGTACGCTCAAGTTAATTAGTCTTGCTCTTTCTCTTTGCTTGGTGTTTTTTGGATCCACCTCATGCAAATCTTCCGCTGCTGCTCCTATCACAGAAGCGAAGACTGCTGGCAGCATTATTAACAAAAAAGAAGGCACAATCGATTTGAAGTCCCTGATTCGCGCCAAATCCCTCCGATGCGTATTCCCAGACATGGGGAACGAACCAATCAATTTCGATGCAATTTCAGTACCGGAAGGGAAGAGTTACGGTACAGCTAGAATAATTTCAACGTTTGCGGACAGCATCAATGTGGTCTCTCACCCCAGCGGGGGCTTCACGTTTTTGGAATTTCCTCCGGCGGGTTACGTCAACTTCACCACAGTGTTTCCGGTTCTCAAAAATGAGCCCGATGCGCAGTTGATTGCTCTGGAGTTCTGGGCTGTTCATTCCCGTCACTCTGGATTTGCGAATACCATCGTGCCCCAACAATACATTGGAACCTGCACAATCTCAGAATAGGCTGATTGTTGTCCAGATTATAGTTGCTCAGCATTCTGCCATTACCTCATTTGACGAAAACACTTTTTGAAGTTGACAGAAAATATGGCGTCATGGGTGATGTGTACCGAAATGGGTAATTTTCGGAGGAGCCGCAGAGATAAATCAACTTTTAGAAGTCAGTAAGACTCTGTAGACCTACGCTCTACGGGCGTCCAGTCCGAAGTCCCGCTGCACCGCGTCGTACCAGGCATCGTCGCTTAAAGCATTCCAGTCGATCCACTGCTCGTCAGTCATCGACGCTCTATAGCCGACGAACGGCGCTGCGTTTGGACCAGGCAAGTGACGCAATTGCCAGGTGCCGCTCTCAATGACGTGGCGGATGGCAGTGGCGGTGACATCGGGAGATACCGGATTCGCTAACGACGCGCGGAACAGGCCGGGAAATCGGTTCACCTGAGGATAGATCGACTGCGGTCCTTTGGCGATATCGTGGGCCATGCGGGTATCCTGGAGCAACTCTGATATTGAATGGCTTTACTTCGCCGGCGAGCACTTCACTGAACGCTTCCAGTGCGTACTTAGAAGCGCAGTAGGCGCTGAACGGAGAATTGGCAATTCTGCCTGAGATCGATGAGACGTTCACAATGCAGCCAGATTGCCGTTCCCGCATCTGAGGAAGCACCGCCTTGATGCAGCGCACCGCGCCGAAGCAGTTTGTGTTCATTACTGCGATCATAGATGACATCGGCGACTCCTCTACCGATCCATGGATCTCGATGCCCGCATTGTTGACCAGCACGTCAATTGGTTCGGCGATGAGCTTGAAGCACGAGCTTACGGATTCGTCAGAATCGACATCCAATGGTAAAATTTTGATCGGCAATTTCTCGTTTGCGGCGGTTTCTTCAAGTAGCGGTGACCGCTGGGGATTGCGCATGGTGGCAAAAACCTGATGCCCCGCACGAGCGAGCTCAAGCGCAGTTGCAAACCCGATTCCCGAACTACATCCGGTCACAATAACATTAGGCATTAATACAATGTAGCAAAGGAACGAAGGCGGGCGGCTCGGAATGCTTCATAGGCTTGTTCTACAAACTCTTTGAACGATGTACTCGTGCGCAATGACGAAAATCCGAGCGGCGGGCGAAATCGCCCAATGCAACTTAGTTTTCCTGCATCCATGAAGAATCTCCAACCTTCGTTGGGATAACCTGTGGCTAAAAACCGATCTCTGGCTGCAATTGTTGTTATCAGCGTGCATCGGCGTCCATCAGCGGCCA
>JAYWBH010000670.1:0-3478 GCA_043781815.1 Bryobacterales bacterium
ATCTCCACATTTACGAAAACGGAAACAACCACAAAAGCCATTGACCTGGCATTGGAGATTCTGAAGAAGCTGAATGAAAAAGGAGTGGATGCAGCTCAGTTGAAATCAGTCAAAGCCTTTGTGAAAGGCAGTTACCCTACGCAGCATTTAGAGACGGCTGAACAAGTGTCAACCCTGCTTGGGGAAATTGAATTATATGGTTTGAATCGTGGAGAAGTGGACGATCTGTTTTCAAAGATTGATGCTGTGACTTTGGAACGAGCGAACACCGTGGCACGCCAATATTATCGGGCTGAAAATCTGGTTATTGTGCTGCTGGGTAGGGCTTCGCAACTGCGCGAAGTGGCTAAAAAGTACAGTGCGGAAATTACAGAATCAACCGTCTCTAAGCCAGGATACCTGGTTCCATAGGTCATTTCCTCAATCTGCAATTCGACGCTGCTGGTAACGCCAGTCTCAGCCGCAACCGCCTTCTTCGCATCACCTGTGATCACTTCGTAAGTGCCTAGAAATCCCCGTGTGCGAAACACACCCTCGGCATCCGTTGTACCTTGCACGTCTGTCCACCAATCACGATAGACCAGGTCTCGCCAAGCTTCCAGATTCTTTTTCGGCTTCCAGTCCAGGGTGAACATTGCGGCATCAGGCAGCCAGTGTCGTCCCGCCCAGAAACCCCACATGGTGAACCCATTCATCTTTGGATGACTAAACGCCAGAGTCAAAAAATCTCGAGTATACTGCGCCTGAATATCCTCATCCAGCGTGTTCACATCGAACTCCGTCACCTGGATAAAGTTCACTTCCTTGGCGAACTGCTCAAAGATTTCATATACACGATCCGGTGCCGTCAGATTGCCCCCAAAGTGGCTCTGCAGGCCGAACCCATCCACTGCCCCACCTTGTTGTTGAATCAACTTCAGCGTGTTGTAAGTGAAGTTGATGTGCTGCAGTGAATAGCCACCGCGTTCCACGTTGTCGTAATCATTGAGCATCAGTTTGACATTGGGGTCGCTGCGCCGGGCCAGCTTAAACCACTTAGCCATTTCCGAATCGCCCAGAACGGCTTGCACATCTTTGTTGTCGAACGGCTCATTAAGAACGTCCCATTCCGCAACGCGACCCTGCGTCATGGTGACCAATTGCGAAATGTGGCTATTGATTCGACTGCGCAGCGCTTCTTTGTTCACAGGATTCGCTGCCAGCATGTTTTGCACGTCGGTGGGCAAATTTCTGCTGGCGGGCCATACCAAGACATGCGCGTGGATATCTAAGCCGTTGTCGCGTAACCAACGTTCAGCCAAATCAAATCTTCCAGCCGCCCAGGTCTCATAAAAGGGCCATTTCAAATCATTCTCAATGGCTACTTTGTTGAAGTTTTTAAGGATCTCTTCGCGATATCGTTGGCTGCTGGCATTGTTGGCTGTAATCGTTCCGGAATCAATGGCAGTGGCGAATCCGAAAGCATGTTTCTTCATTCGAACTCTAACCGGAGCCCCTGCCACAGGGTTGCCCACACCATCCTTTACGGTGACTACAATATCGGTCTTGCGATATTTTTCAATGCGCTCGGCAGCAGCAGCGCGCCACGGAGCATCTGGTGCCGACCCATCGTAGGGCAGGCCGGCCAAGTTCAATTTGCGGACATCGAAATCAGGACCGTAGTTCAACAATTGGAATCCGCCGATTTCCACCTGCTGCAGTTGAGCGCCCACCCAAAATGACAAGTTATAAGCACCTGCGGCGTAGTTCGTGTCCCAACGAAACGGTACTTGCACCAGCCTCCATTCTTTGGAAGCGCCGGTGGTCCAATCCGCCGGTTTTGCGTAAGGACTTACCGCCTGTTCCACCACGAACTGGGCCAATGACGGTGTGTCGCGAGTAGTGCGCATCCAGTAAGTAGCCACACCGACGTCGTTCTTGTTGGCAGCTTTTGTATTGAAGCAGCGCAAGCGAATGTCCCAGGCATTGGGAGCCAATTCAGTGGTGGTGATGCGCCAGGCACGAGTAAAACCCGGACCTTCCACATCTACCGTGCTGTAACTTACCCGTGGGGCACCATCCAGACGATTGAAGCATTGCAGTGCATCAGAGGTCAGCATGTTGATTGGCTCTTGGGCAACGAGGTAACCAACAGGCAGGACAAATAGCAGTAAAGCGCGTGCAGTCATTTCTAAGCCCAGGATCGCACAATCGACAGCAAGAATCTGGCTGACTGCAGAAGAATAACGCTTGCAGTATAACGCGATTCGTTATACCCTAGAGATTGATTAGATCTTTCAGATGCAGGGAAACAGAAACTCTCTATTCAGGCGTGCGAGTTCGACGATTAGAAAGCATTGCGACAACAGCCCGTAGAAAGCTGCGCGTGTTGGATGCAGCAATGGTCCTCTCCGATCTGGCAAGTCCAGGCAATAACCTGGAGGCACTTAAAGGGAATCGCGCTGGGCAGTATAGTATCAGGGTTAACGGCCAATATCGCCTATGTTTCACTTGGACGGGCGTGGATGCCGAAGATGTTGAAATCGTCGACTATCACTAAGGCTATTACTTAAGGAATGATAAATGTCTAAAATCGCACTACTACCGGCCATCCACCCAGGCGAAATTCTTCGCGAGGAATATCTGGCACCACTTGCATTGAGCATCAACCAATTGGCCCGCGATATCTACGTCCCAGTAACCCGCATGAGCGAGATTGTCAATGAACGTCGGGGGATTTCAGCCGATACGGCATTACGGCTGGGTCGCTACTTCAGCACGACTCCCGAATTTTGGATCAACCTACAGAAACTCTATGAACTGGAAGTGGCTGCTCGTTCCGTCGGCCCGGAGATTCTGAAACGAGTCCAGCCACGTAAAGTAGCATAAAACTACTTGGCATTCATCGCGAAGCTCCACATGGTATCGCCGGTTCCCACCACCACATACTGCGTGCCATCCATCTCAAAAGTAATCGGCGCATTGCTCATCGGTTGAGCCAGATTCGCATGCCATAGCGCAGTGCCCGTCTTCGCATTCAGAGCGATGAAATTGTTGGAAGGGTCACCGGCAAACACCAGATTCCCTGCTGTGCTCAACACTCCGTTACGAGGTCCACCGGGGCCTTCCCACTTATGACTCCAACGGATTTTGCCGGTCTTATAATCGATGGCCTGAAGCATTCCTTCCGAAAATCCGCCACGATCATTGCCACCCCAACCTTCTGGCTTTGGGTCGTCATCAAAGATGTAATACACACTATAGGCATTGGCCGCGTTGATGTAGAACAGCCCTGTATCGGGGCTGAAACTGGGCGGAGGCCAGTTGGCCGCACCCGCCTGATTGGGCGCCACCAGTGCGCCATCGGTCTGCGGATACTTTGCTTCATCGGGAATCGGCTGACCCTTGGCGTCAATCCCCTTCGCCCAATTTGCTTTGGTGAATTTCGACGTCACAATGTTCTTCCCCGTAGCCCGATCCAGCACAAAGAAATATCCGT
>JAYWBH010000671.1:0-3477 GCA_043781815.1 Bryobacterales bacterium
CCTGGTAACAGAAATAATTGTCTGCTTGTTGGCTGCAGCAGCCCTGGGCGGAGGAATTATTTGGTGGTTGATGCGGCAAAAGCAAACAGATTGGGAGACGCAATTGCAATCGTTGCGACAACAGTTAGATGTCTCCAGCGGACAACTTGCTTCGACCACAAAGAATCTAACAGCGGAATCTAAAAAAGTAACCGAACTCACGGCAGGCTTGGCCGCAGCTGCTACCAAGCGTTCCGAGTTTGAAACTGCGGTTGCCGGAAAAGAGAAACTTTTGCAGGATTGGGCCGTGAAGTACGCCAGTCTGGAAGCAGATTTGAAAGTGCGTAGTGCGAGTCTAACGTCCGCCCGCACCGATACCGAAGCATTGCGTCAGCGCTTGACGGCGTTGGAGGTCGGCACTCGGGGCAAGGATGAAGCATTGCAATCCCGTGGCAATGAGATGGAGAATTTGCGAGTCCAACTTGCTGTTCGATTAGCAAATGTGAAGGGTTTGGAAGTCCGTTTAGGAGAGCTGTCCACCTACCCGGAGAAGTTAAAAGATCAGGAAGCGAAGGTCGTTCTGGTTACCAGGCAACTGGATGCGGCAGTTACGAAATCGACGACTGAATTGGCTGCTGCCAATGTCCGTTTGAAGAGTTTGGAAGAACAGCTTAGAGAAGCAGATAAGGAACGCGATAGCTTCAGTGCTAAATCAAGTGAGCGTGCGGGTGAAATTGCCCGGTTACGCGGACAGTTAGCCGACACGGAAAAACGGATGGCTTCGTTGACTATTGCTCCGCCAGCAACTGCAAATGATTCTCTGGTGGCGAGCTTGAAAACGCAGATCAGCGGGTTACAGAATCGGCTGGTGGATGATGAATGCCGTTACCAGGCAATCATCAAAGCGCGTGAGGAATTGATTATTGAAATGCAGGGGAAGAGCATCACCGAAGAGCAAGCTCGCGGGCAGTCGGCCTAGAATTCCCACTGAACGAGAGTCTGAAATTGGCGGCGATTCGAGGATTCCACTGGACCCTTGAAACTATCCGTCAGATAAGGACTACTGATCACCACGTTTGCACGATTGAGCAGGTTGTACACTTCAATGCCGAACTGAAGTTTGGCGCGTTCATGGTGGGTCATGAAGGTCTTCATCAATCGGATATCCACTGAGGCTGTGCCCGGTCCGAAGAATGCATTGCGACCCATTCCAATAGGGCGAGCGTTGATGGGGTAAGCGCCCGTGCGATACACATCGGTGGTGAGCAGTCCGTTGATTGGCCTACCGCTTAAGAAGGAAGCGATGGGGGCGATGGTGAACCGTTCCAAGGTTTCTCTGGCCCAGACTGGCAGGAAATTAAAGGCATCATTAGGAATTTCAAAAACGGTGCTAGCGGCAAACCGATGGTGCTGGTGGAGCCTGGAATGCGCCCAATCGGCACGAATGTTTAACGGGTTCAAGGGTTGTTCGTCAAAATCGGAACCATCATCCAGAACACGACCAAGATCGTAGGTAAATAAGTAAGCCACTTCTTTGCTCATGCGACGATTGATAGAAATCGACATTCCTCGATACGCGGAGTTCGCTGTCTGTTCCAACAGGAACGAAGGCGGCAGGGTGCCTGTTGCATTCCGAATGCGAGGCAGGTGTGTTCCTTTCACAAGGTTCGATTCAAAAGTTAACTTGGTGTCTTTGTCAACGGCATACTCCACGCCCATGCCTGCTTTGCGGGCGTAGGGGCTGGGGAAGTATTGAGACACCGAATAAATGGAGTGAGCGATGCCCGGCAGAGGTTCAGCGGCAGTGCCTCCGCGAAGTAGTCGAAACGCTTGCACTGCTGCGGAACCGACGGCATACTGTTCGAAACCTTGCGTGCCGTTTTTCCAGGCCGCGTCGTTTAAGTAAGCCAGTGGATAGCGATCAAAAAACAGACCTGAACCGAACCGAACCACCAGCTTCTTCATTGGATTCCAAGCCAAGCCAAGTCTGGGCGCAACGTTGGTGGAAGAGGCTGGAAAGCCCGTGGGCATGGCTTGTTTATCCAGCCGAGCACCCGCTTCCAGAGTGAGACCTTTGCGGATCTGCCAGCGTTCCTGAAAATAGAATCCTACGGGGATGGTGCGCATGTGGACAGAAGGATTTCCGAACGCTTGTATGTAGACATCGGGGCTGGCGGTAAGAAAGGAACCAAGCGTTGGAAAGACGTAAATTCCTGCTGATCGGTTGGCCAGACGTGCATCCAAGCTAATGGGTTGGATGGTTGCTCCGGCACTCAAGCGGTGATGCCCAAGTACAAAATTGAAATTCTCAGCAACCTCAAAATGTTTTTCAGTGCGATCGGAATTGAGGCGCGGGGATTGCCCAATGCTCACAATCCCTGGAATTTCATACAGCGGGCCATAGCTATTGGGCCGCACTTGCTGAGATCGTTCCGAGATTTGCACGCGCAGATCATTGACCACGGTGGGCGTAATTACCCGCAGCCAACTGGCGACAAACGAATGATCGGCAGTGATGCTGCTGCCGCCCGCGGAGCGATCAGAAAAATTGGAGGACCCCTGAACGTCACCCAACACGCGTCCGCGCGAATAAGCATAGCGGGCGGAAAAGGAATTGTGTTCATCCGCCAGATGATTCACTTTAAGGGAATTTGTAATGCCGCGAGTGGCCGTTCGAAACAAGCCGCGCGATGGTTCTTTCACGATTCCATTGGCAAAAGAACTGGATTGCAGCGCCTGACGAATTCTGGAAAGTGAACTGGCGGGAGTCTCTGACCACTCTTCTTCAAAGTCGCGTTCCGTTTCAAATGCTGTGGAGAAAAACGTCCGATTCTTTTTGATGGGCCCCATCAGGGATGCACCGGGCTGATAGCGGCTTAGACGTGGATGAAAGCCCAAATCCACTTCCGGTTTCCGAGCCCCAATGGCGCCGTTTTGATAGAAAAAAGTGGCATCGCCGTGCCAAATGTTTGTGCCTGGACGAGTCACCATGTTCACAATGCCACCGGCTGCGCCTCCCAGTTCTGCGCCTACAGACACACCGCCAACCACAAATTCTTCCACCATTTCCAAACCAATAGCAACGCGATTCCCACCAGTTGTTTCATCGCGATTATCTACGCCGTCAATGCTGATGCTGTTATTACGACCACGCATTCCGGTGAAGCTAAATCCGCTATCGGCCAACGGATTGCGAATTCCGGCCATGCTCTTTTGTGAACCAGCTTGCGGAGAACTGGAAACTCCTGGTGCCAGCGCAACAAAGCTGACATAGTTACGACTCTTCGAAGGAGCTTCTTCTATACGATCACTACCAAGGGCGGCGGTGGCTGAGGTTGCCGCAATATCAAGCGATCCAGTGCTCTCTGTCACTTCTATGCGACCAGCAACACTAGAAAGAGACAGGGTAAGCTTTTGTTCCACCAACTGGCCAATGGAAAGATTCAAGCCAGTGGCATCGACTGTGGTGAAGCCTTCTTTTTCAATGTGAAGAGTATA
>JAYWBH010000672.1:0-10475 GCA_043781815.1 Bryobacterales bacterium
TGGCTGCATATTTCCGCTCGCAGCCCCATCTTTCCCGCGCCTGCACATACCGATTCGGTGACAAGCTTTGACCCCATCCGCAATGAGGTCTGGTTTCAAAAACTACTTGGAGAGCTGTACCCGTAGACTAAACAATCCCCGCCAGCTTCCGCCTCAAAAAGCTTCCCCCATTAAACGCGATATCCTCCGCCGACGGGGCGAAATCGCGCCACACGCAAGCCGCCGTTGCAATCTCCTTCACTGCTGGGCCGAAGCTCTCTATGGTCATCCACTTGTCGTAACCGGATGCCACAATCGCCCGCAACACCCCATCCCAATCCACATGGCCCGTGCCCGGCGTTCCGCGATCATTCTCGCAAGTATGCACATGCTTCAAATGCCTGGCCACTTTTGTGAACGCCGCTGGCAGATTCTTTTCCTCAATGTTGGCGTGAAACGTATCGAACAACAATCCAATGCGTGGATGGTTAATCTCATCGCACAATTTCACCGCATCGTCAGCCGTATTCAGCGTGAAGCATTCGAAGCGGTTCAATGGCTCAATGGCCAGATCCATGTTGTACTGGTCGCAGACTTCCCCCAGCGATCGCAAATTTTCCACCGCCCACTTCCATTCATCCGCAGTCCGACGCCGACCCGGCAAATAACCCACCGCTGAAAAGAACGGCCCTGCCAGCACTTCCGCTCCGCTTTCCGCACAAACCCGAATCGCATCGGCCAGGAACTGCCGTGTGGACGCGCGCACCCCCGCATCTTCCGACCCCATATGCTGCTGCCCAGTCAGCGCCGTGCAGAACGTTGCGCCAATGCCCGTGGCCTCTAATTCCTTGCGAATGTAAGCAGCCGGGAAGTTGGCGAAATCGAACCCAACCAGTTCAATTCCATCCAGCCCGCCTTCTTTGATTTTTGGAAACAGTGCGCAATGCTCTTTTTGAAAGCCCGCAGTCCACAGAAAAGCATTCACTCCAATTTTCATTTCTTCAACCCCGCAGCATCTGGATTCCCGGGACCAAAATGTTTCAGTATCACAAGGTTTTCCGTCTCACTCTTGTTGGTAATCACCACACCCTGTTTGGCCGCAGCAGCACTTACAAACAGTTCATCGCGCGTCATCTGACCAAAGCGGATCAACGAAGGTGTTTCCACTTCCAACTTGCCAAACTGGCCCCAACCCGCTGTCAAAATCATTCCATAAGCAGCAGCATCGGCCACTGTCACGCTTTGTTTCGGATAGATGGTTAACTCCTTCGCCGAATAATACCCAGTCGAATAGACCACCCAGTTTTCGTGATACCGTTCATCCCCGCGCGCCTGCAACGGGTGGAATAAACGATGCTTAGCGAATTCTGGATCCACGTTGGCTTCCCAATCCAGCATGTCCAAAATGTAATCCAAATCCTGATGATGTTCCTTGGGCACGTCCTTTACGAGTAGGTCCCACGGCACACCCCGACCCTCCACCATGGATTGAAACATCCCGAACACATCGGAGTTCACTTGCGGTTCGTAAGTCACCAACGAACCGGGAGCATGCAGAATGCCAGCGTCGATCTGCCAGCCAGTTCCCGGCTTCAGTTGATAGGCCTTCGAAAGATACAGAATGCCGTTATCGCCTTCATTCCAGCGCTCCAGACACTTGCGCACGTCTTCCCGCGTGGTGCCTGGTTCCAGCCCCATAAACGTATAAGGGAAATTGTTGCCCTTGAAATTATATTGCGGCGGAAAGTAGTAGGCTTCAGGCTTGCCTTTTTGGCCCACACGCTTGGCGAACTCTTCGTTCTGATGCATGTGGTGCGGAATGGGTCCGGCATTGTCGAAGAACTTGCACAGCACGTTCCAGCCACCTTCACGGGCCATCACATCGGCACCCAAAAAGTCATCCCCAACAGTTTCCACTGCTTCGCGCAACAAGGCCCGCTTGCCGTTAAAGTCAATGTAGCTGAGCCCTTCATCGACAGGCGTTCCAGGGCCATTGGCGGCGTTGGTTGTGGATGAAAACCACCGTTCATCAATACCACCGCGATGGGCACCATAGGCGTACAGGTCGCGCGGGTCCAGTTTCAATCGACCCCCAGGCATAAGGAAAGAGCGCGGTACCCAACAAGGGGCAAGGCGTACAATGCCATCGCCAGCGGCGAGGGCGTCACGAATCATAGCTGTGTTCGACATCGAATTAGAGTGTATCGCGAGGGCGTGGTGGTTCGCCAGATGCAGTGGCTATTTGCTGGGCTGAAGAGCTGCCGGATCGATTAGACGAAGTTCGGGGAACATACTGCGGTAGAACCCCCGGTCGCGCGAAACAAGCTGTTCTGCATGAAGTTTTGCATGGGCTCCAATTAAAAAATCAGGCAGAATTCTGGTTCGCGGTCCGCCCTGCTTTCGGTAAGCACGCCACACGCGGCTTGCCAGAAATTGAGCTTCTCTTGAAATTGGTTCCACCCTGATCTCAAGCGCAGAAAGAAACTCGTCACAATCCGCTTGCACTTCAAAGTGAGCACAAAGTTCCGCGTAGACAAGGTCACAAACAATCAACGACCCTTCACTAGTTGCTTTTTCAAGAATAGAAATTGCCGTTTGTACAAACTCTTTGTTGGGCACTAAAATGTCCAGCAAAATATTTGTGTCTATTGCTGTGATCATGGGCCGTGATCATCTACCGCGCACTTCTTCAACATACTCGTCCACAGAGTTGTATCCAAGTTCAAGAAAGCTTTGCTTGCAATGTCCCACCCAACGGCCAATATCCAACCGATTCGAGACTTTTTTCAATAAAATCTTTCCATCCACAATTTGAAACTCAACTTCGGACTGAGGACCCAATCCGAATTTGTCTCGAATTTCCTTCGGGATAGTGACCTGCCCTCTTTCTCCTAGTTTCATACTTTTAAGTATGTATCACATTCCATACTTTGCCAAGCCTACTTTATCCCTCGCAATACCGCTTGGTCACCCCATGCCGGAATCGGAACAACAAGCCCAACCCCTTCAACACCAGCCACGCGGGACCAATCGGGACAAAATCAATGGAATCGGTCAACAAAGTCCCCGCATTCTGCCGCAGAAAATGATGCTCATGCCGCCAGGATTTCATGGGGCCACTCACCATTTCATCCACAAACAGACGGTTCTTTTCGTAAGCCACGTGCCGAGCATGCCAGCGCGATACACCAGCGGTTGTCACCACAACCTCCACACCCGCTTCCAGACCCTCACCACGCAGACGTTTGAAGCTGGGGAACAGCCACCAGGGAGTAAGAAGCTTGATGGCGTCTGGCCGCTCGTGGAAAGCAAAAACGGTCTCCACTGGCGCGGTGATCATCGTACTATATTCAAAATGGGTCACGTGTTGATAAGGGACGGCAAGTCCAACTTCCCTATTCCGATAATCGCGCACTTGCTGCCACTTGCGGATACCTGCACCAGACATCCAGCTAAGTCCGCTTACTCCAGCGCAGCCAACGGCGAATGCAGAAGGTGCGGGCAGACCGTTCAGTTTCCGGTAAACTTCCACCCCAAATAGCAGCGTGACCCACCCCAAGGCCGATAGCATTCCCACCGGCAATTCCTTGCCGCGCAAGAAAAATGCCAGCGTCCAACTGAGGATGAATGGCAATAAAACCACTTGAATCAGCACCCGTGGCACAGCATATCTGTCCAAAAGATTGCCCACCTCAAAGCCCAGGGCACAGCACGTTAACAGGCCTAAACCAACGGAGATCGCCAACACTCCAGGGGCTTTGCGGATCTCATCCAACACCCATTCCCGAGCGTTGCCCATCACCTGCCCAGCCAACCATCGATTGGCAACCGGTTCACCCCGCAGTTGTGAAATGCGGCTGAACGATTCCGCAAGATCCCCCGTCAATGCCGAACTTAAATGCAATGGTGCAGTCAACCTGACAAACGTTTGCCAATTGTGCCCGGCTATAGATGGCCAATGCAGCATTCCCTACTCTGCCGACTCAATCCAGGCATCGTCATCAAGAAGTGGCTGAACCTGCACACCGGCACTTTGAAACGCCTTCAGCCCATCGGTGGTGAAATGATAGAACCGCTGGGGTTCCCCTTCCCGCTGTTTGGTTGCAGCTCCAGCTACGGATCGCAGCCATTTCTTGCGCTCCAGTCGCTCCAACGTCAAATACAACGCTCCGTAGTTCACTTCCCTTTCCGTCCGCTCTTCAATCTTGTTGCACAGCGCCACACCATAGGCTTTACCCGGCAATTGCAGCACGGCCAACATCACAATCAGCTCGAAATCACCAGGGGGGTCCATGTGTAACATCTCACCTTCCAAGCTAAGGAAAAACAGACGACTGAGTCAATCCACAATTTGGCTATAAGTACTGTCTTACTTAGTTTTTCTACCGGCATCATTAGTGCCGTTGAGTTACACCAGCAGTTAGCTGTTTTGACAATAAAGTAGTATGAGTACCCCAAACTACCTTCGTCTCGCCGATAGCTTTGATTCCCTCTATTTTGGTGATTTTGGCCTGGGAGATCGACGCAATCAGGATAACTTCAGCCCGCTGACCCACCCAAATCCAAACTTTTAAATTTTATTTTTCGATTTACAAACCCGGAAGCAAGTAAGTTATCGCTTTTTCTGAGTCCAAAACAAGTACTATAAGCCCTACTGCGACATACTACTATTTACAAATTGGTAGTATGTCGGAAAAATACTAGATACAGTGGTAAGTGATACTACCAACAACTCCGGCCCATGTTACAAATTGAATAAGCAGTTTATAATCAAAACTTTAGGATGGGATTGCCATACTAGCAAAGAGCCTTCTCGCAAAGTTTTCTAAGTAACTTAATCGCCAGTTGGTACGTCTTTTGAGTACTAGTCAACTAAGTGAAAAAGTGAGCTAAAGTACTGGAACTATAAGTACATCCTAGGGGTTACTTCCTTTTGGGGATTGTGAAAAGTACTGGACCGATGTTACAGTTTTCAACGGAGGCACCTCAAAATGCACACAAAACTTACTCTCTCTCTCGCGACCTTGGCTCTGTCCATGGTTGCATTCGGTCAAACACCACTACCTCAGGACAGCAACTTCCAGATCCGTTATGCGTCTAACCTGACCGTCGGCAGCTCGGTCATCAACATGACCAACACTGGCGCTAACGGCGCTCCGTTGAACGGACCTGGATTTGGCGGCACAACCGGCAACATCTGCGTGAACGTTTATGCGTTCTCGCCTGATGAACAACTGGTTTCCTGCTGCTCCTGCCAGATCACACCAAACGGCCTTGCCAGCTTGGATGTCAAGACCGATCTGATCAACAACACCCTCACCGGTGTCCAACCTAACTCCATCGTCATCAAACTGGTCGGTTCACTGCCTCAGGGCACAACACCGAACTGCACCAACAGCGCAGCATTAGTAACCGCTGCAACGTTGATCCCCAGTGGCATGCTCGCTTGGGGCACCTCAATCCACGCAACACCAGTTGCTGGCACATTCGCAGTCACAGAAACAGCGTTCATCCCTGCTACACTGAGCAGCGGCGCTCCTCTTTCCAACACTGAATTGTCCAGCATCACCAACCGTTGCTTAAACATCATCGGTAACGGTAGCGGATTCGGCATCTGCCGTTCCTGCCGCGCTGGTGGATTGAACCGCCTGTAGTCCTTGCGGTAATTTGTCAGTAGTTGCATGAGTCGGGTAACTGGGTTCTCCCAGTTACCCTATTTTCATTTTTACGGCCCTTTCCACAAGTCCCCGCCAACACCATAGCAATCTTCGATTGACACGATAAGAAATTCCATCTTGCCTGTCCGCCCCACGTTCGCTACCGTCAAATTAAAGGCTTTCTCTGATAGTTTCCACGAAGAGAATCACCAGCCAGGCAATCGTTAACAATTTATAAATTTAGTACCCGCCCTCGTTGGCGGCCAGAGTAGGAGCCCGGGATTATGCAAAGAATTGAAGCAATTATTTGCCCTGGAAAACTGGTCGCCGTAGAGGCAGCTTTGTCTCAAGCGGGTTTTGACAGTTTCACAGTGACAGAAGTTTTTGGTCGGGGATCGCAATATCACGCCCCGGTTTATTTTCAAGGCTCCACGTATGATTGGGATATGGATCAACGGCTGAAACTGGAATTTGTCATTGACGATGGACAAACAGAGCAAGCAATCCAACTGATTGAACATTCCGCCCGCACAGGACGCCACGGAGACGGCAGTATTTTCATAACCACAGTTTGCAGAGTAATTTAACCGAAGTTCGGTGGGATGGGCATCCTTGCGCGTCCTTCCCTACATCTGAATGCTGCCGCTTTATGATATTTCCGAGGGCCGGAAAAGGACAGGGTTGAAAGCCACTGTGAACGGGATTTCATTAGCTTTCGCGGGGCGAAGCCCCATCACAACAAGCCGGGAGGCATGTCCCACCTACTTCGCCACAAGAGCCGGTTGCACAGGTTTGCCAGCCTTGGCCAGGATATAGAAACCGAGTGCCAGCAGGGCTAAGGAAATCCATTGGGTCAGCGATAGAGGCAATCCGAATGGCAGAGCTTGTTCGTGGTGGCGGAAGAATTCCACGCCGAAGCGGAGGATGGAATACAGCACCAGATAGTAGCCCAGTAGTTCGCCGGTTTTGTAGCCGTGGCGGTATCGCCACCATAGAATTCCGAACAACACCAAATTCCCCATGGCTTCGTAAAGTTGTGTGGGATGCAACGGGATATCTAACGGCACGCCCACGCGACGGGCAGCATCCGGATCAGTGAACGTCACAGCCCAAGGCAGATCACACTTTTCGCCATAGCAACAACCTGCGGCAAAGCATCCCATGCGACCGATGGCGTGGGCGATGGCCAGGCCTGGTGTAAAGAGATCAGCCGTTGACAGGAATGGCAGATTATGTTTGCGCATGTACCAGTAGGCGACCACTATCGCCAGGATGAGGCCGCCTTGATACACGCCAGCAGCTTGCAGAGTGCTGATGGCAAAAATCTCTTCGGGATGCTTCCAGTAAAGGTTCCAATCGAACAGGTACATGGTGAGCTTGGCACCAAGAATTCCGCCGAAGGCACAGTAGACGGCAAGGTTGGTGACCACTTCAGAATCCAGACCTTTTTCTTTGGCGATTTTCGTAGTGATCCATAGTGCCACTAAAAAAGCCAACGCCACCAAGACCCCGTAACTGGGTAGGAAGAATTCGCCGAATGAAATCAGTTTGGGATGCATGTTTAAGTTGTGGGAATGGGCTTTTTGCTATCGCGCATCATATCCAGAATCAGTAGACAGGCGCCTATGAAGATAGCGCTATCGGCCAGGTTAAAAGCCGGGAATTGGTAATCCTGCCAGTAGAACAGCAAGAAATCAGTCACGCTGCCGTTGAAGATTCGATCATGTAAATTACCACAAGCCCCACCCAACACAAAGGCCAATGCAATGCGCACCCAATTGGTTTGCGGGTCGCCTGGGAACAGTGAGCGAACCAACATGTATGCCACCACAATGGCCACCATGCTGGAGATTCCGATAAGAACCACCGTGCGTACCCAATCGGGAGCGTCCTGCAACATGCTGAATGCGGCACCACGATTCTGCGTGTGAATAATGCTGAAGAAACCTGGGATAACGCTATGGTTATCCCAGAAACTGACTCGTGTTTCAATTAACGCCTTGGTCATCCTGTCCAGCAGGAAGATCAATGGGGCAATGGCGGCAATGGCGTAGCGGGAGTTCATGTGGTTTGAAGCAACGGTCGCACGGCTACGGCACAGGCGGCGCAG
The DNA here is from genome assembly GCA_043781815.1 of Bryobacterales bacterium. GTDB lineage: Bacteria > Acidobacteriota > Terriglobia > Bryobacterales > Bryobacteraceae > JANXSF01. The sequence continues at coordinate 7,747 of JAYWBH010000672.1, forward strand.
GCAGTGGGCAATGCGGCGTCGGAACCAACGTCATTTGTATACTTCCAGCAACGTTCGCATTTGACACCATCGGCGAGGTCTACTTGAATGGTTAATTCACCGGGAGCCGGTTCCACGATTACTTGCGAAACAATGAACAAACCTGCCAGATCTTTCTGCATGGATTGCAGCAAGCCTAACTGTTCACCGCTGGCCCGTAGGGTGAGTTTTGCTTCAAGTGGAGCGCCGATTAACTTAGCTTGGCGAGCGCTTTCTAATGCTTTTAGGACGGGCTCACGCAGGTCAATCAACTTGGTCCACTCATCCAAACGCGCCTTATTAATAGGGTTTGGACGCGTATCAGGAAACATAGCCAGATGAATGCTGGATTCAGAACCTTCCGGCTTTTTCAGATTCTTCCAAACTTCTTCAGCAGTGAAGCTGAGCATGGGAGCGATCATGCGGGCGAATTCATGGGTGATTTGATAGAGCGCGGTTTGGGCACTGCGTCGCATGTGCGAATCGGCGGCAGCGGTGTAAAGCTTGTCTTTCGAAACATCGAAATAGAGCGAACTTAGATCGATGACGGCGAAGTTGTAAAGAGCCTGATAGACGCGATGGAAAGCGAATTCGCCGTAGGAAGCGCGGCACTTGGCAAAGACATCGCCAGCTCGCACCAGGATCCATTGGTCGATCTCTTCCATTTGGTCGAAGGGCACGGAATTGGTGGCGGGGTCGAAATCGGCTAAGTTGCCCAGTGCATAGCGGAAGGTGTTGCGCAGCTTACGATACGCTTCCGTAAGCCGGGCCAGAATGGTATCGGATAGCGTGACGTCTTCTGTGAATTCGACTGAGGAAACCCACAGACGAAGAATATCGGCACCGAACTGTTTGATGATCTTATCGGGTTCAATGCCGTTGCCTCCAGATTTCGACATGGCCTTGCCATGCTCATCCAAAGTCCAGCCATGGGTAGCGGACTCACGGTAGGGAGCATCACCTTTCAAGCCGACTCCGACGAGTAGCGAACTATGGAACCAGCCTCGATACTGATCGCCACCTTCAAGGTACATATCGGAAGGCCAAGTGAGATCATTTTCTGGAGTGAGCACGGCCAAATGGCTGGAGCCGGAATCGAACCAGACGTCTAAAATATCATTCTCTTTGCGGAAGTCGCTGGCACCGCATTTGGCACATTTCACATGGGGACCAAGCAGTTCAGCGGCAGTCTTTTCGTACCACAGGTCGGCACTGGCTTCAGCGAACTGATCCACAATAGCGTGCATGGGAGCGGTATCTTCCATCAGGGCGCCGCAGGGAATGCAATGGAACGCCACAATGGGAACGCCCCAGATACGTTGGCGGGAAATGCACCAATCGGGACGGCTGGCAATCATATTGGAAATGCGATCTTCGCCCCAAGCGGGCATCCACTTGATCTTGTGAATCGCTTCCAGCGCATGTTCCCGCAGGTTGTTGCGATCCATGCCGATGAACCACTGTTCCGTTGCGCGGAAGATAGTCGGCTTATGGCAGCGCCAACAATGCGGATAGCTGTGATCGATTTTCTTCACAGCAAGCAACGCGCCTTTTTCCTGCAGCAGATCAATGACAACTGGATTGGCATCCCAAACAGTTTTGCCGATCAACACTTCCGGCAGCACCCCTGGTTCATCGGGCGTATGATACAAGCGGCCAGCACCATCTACCGGGCAGTACACTGGGATGCCATATTGCAGGCTGGCAACGTAATCGTCAGCACCATGGCCAGGAGCAGTATGGACCGCACCAGTGCCCTGTTCCAGCGTGACGTGGTTCCCTAGAATGCCTTTGGAATCCCGTTCAATGAATGGATGACGGAAGACGGCACCTTCAATTTTTGCGCCTTCGAATTGGGCTAGCTTTTTGACATCGCCCCAACCAAGATTCGTCGCAGTCTCTTCAAGCAAGCCTTCAGCCACCAGATAAACGGCGCCTTCCACTTCCACCGCCACGTATTGATACTTGGGGTTATAGGCAATAGCCATATTGGCCGGAATGGTCCAAGGTGTGGTGGTCCAGATTAAACCGTAAACTTGCTTACCGACAAGAACGGGATCAATTGTTTCGGGCGGTGAGGTAAGTGCGAAGCGGACAAAGATGGAAGGGCTGGTGTGGTTGGCGTACTCCACTTCAGCTTCGGCCAGGGCGGTACGACAACTGATGCACCAGTTCACCGGCTTCAATCCCTTATAAACGTAACCCTTTTCGAAGAAGGAAATAAAGGCACGAGCGATCACCGCCTGGTAACCAGGGCTCATGGTGAGATAGGGGTTATCCCAACGACCGAGGACACCCAGACGCTGAAAATCTTTGCGTTGCAGATCGACGTATTTTTGAGCGTATTGACGACAGGCTTTGCGGATTTGCGAAGGCGTCATTTGGGCCTTTTTCGACCCTAGCTGCGAATCCACTTTGATTTCGATGGGCAAGCCGTGACAATCCCAACCGGGGATGTAGGGGGAATCGAACCCAGCCATGGTTTTCGATTTCACGATAAAATCCTTCAGAATTTTATTGAGGGCGTGGCCCAGATGCAGGTCCCCATTGGCGTAGGGGGGCCCATCGTGCAGGACGTAGCGAGGCCTGCCTGCGCGGGACTTACGGATGGTGCCGTAAAGATCGGATTTATGCCACTCTTCTAAAAGCCGCGGTTCCAACAGCGGCAAATTTGCTTTCATTGAGAAGTCCGTGCGTGGCAGGTTGACGGT
>JAYWBH010000673.1:0-3472 GCA_043781815.1 Bryobacterales bacterium
GAAATTGTGATCGAACAGAATCACAGACCCGTGGCGGTTCTTAAACCATCACAACCTGTTGGCAGAATGAGCACAGAAGTACTTGCGGATCTTAAGGCACGTGGTTCCAATGCTGTGATGGACGACGGATTTGCACAAGATATCGAAGACGGGATCAAGGCGCAACATCAACCATGGAATCCGCCATCCTGGGAGTAGTTCTGGACTCCAGCGTTTTGATAGCCGCAGAGCGACGCAAGTTGACCGCAGCTCAAGCCATCGAAAGTGTCATTGAGCGTATAGGAGCCGTGCCAATTGCGCTTTCCTCGGTAACTATCGCCGAGATAGGTCATGGAATCTACCGCGCGAATACCCCTGAAATTCAGGGACGTCGCAGAGCGTTTCTGGATGACCTTAAACCTGAATTCCGAAGTTGAGAGTTAAGTAGGACAGGCATCCTTGCCTGTCCTTTTCAGACCCTCGAAAATATCACCCCGCACTTAGGCGTCTCACATTTATGTATCATTGGCAGTGATGAAATCCCTTATTGCCACGGTCCTCTTTCTATCCAGTTGCCTTGCAGCCGAACCACAAATCATCCGCCTCTGGCCAAAGGGAGCCGCCAATTGGACGCCTCCCGCTAGTGGAGAAAAGATTGAAGAGCGGGGCAAGGACGGGGTTAAGGATCGCTCGGTGATGAACGTTACTGACCCCATAATCACCGTCTATCTTCCATCGCCGCAGGTGCGCAATGGTGCCGCTGTTTTGATCGCCCCCGGTGGTGGATATGCGCGTCTTGCTTATGACAAAGAAGGAATCGACGTGGCGTTGTGGCTGAACAGCATTGGCATTGCAGGCATTGTTTTGAAGTATCGCCTTCCTGAAATGCCGACAAATGCCACTGAGCGTAAGGCCGTTTATAGCGATGCCCAAACGGCGGTTAAAACCGTTCGGGTCAGTCTGGAAGATGCCACAGAAGCCATGAAAATCATTCGGATCAATGCAGCCAAATGGAATCTGGATAAGGATCGCATCGGGATGATGGGCTTTTCCGCTGGCGGTCATCTGGCTGCCTTAATGGGAGTGCAGGCAGAAGATGTCCGCCCCAATTTCCTGGCGCTGATTTACGGCGCAATTCCAGGAAATTTGAATGTGACCAAAGACACTCCACAAACATTTTTAGCTCACGCCAGCGACGATCCTTCCGTTGCAACAGACACCAGCATCCATTTCTACCAGGCGCTTCGCATTGCCAAAGTGCCTGCTGAGTTACACATCTTTAGCGAAGGTGGGCACGGGTTTGGAATCAAGAAGTCAGGAAAGACATCTGAGAATTGGCCAGGCCGTTTTGAGGCCTGGTTCAAAGCAATGAAGTGTCCTTGCGAAAACTAAGACTTTCGGCGGGCAATCCCAATACAGGCCAATCCCGCGCCGAGTAACATCAAAGTCGCAGGTTCCGGAGTAGCATTCCCCAAACTGGCTTGGCCACTAATACCAGCCACGCGAACAGCTCCTGGTGCGCTAGTATCGGTCACAATGAAATCCAAATTGTTCACCCCGCTCAAAAATCCGCTATTAAACGAAAAAGCGGTAAGAACTGTGTAAGCCAACGGGTCCACGCAGGTACCACCGGTGCCCGGCAGAGTTCCTGATGTGGGTCCGCCGTTCAGTTGCACAACGCCGCAATTATCGCCGCCCCAATTTCCGGAAAGTAAAGCCGTATTGATGTTCAAACCGGTCATATTGAAGGTCAGTCGAAACGTCCTTGTACCAGCGTTGAAGCTTCCCGAAGAAGTTTCGGAAAGCCAGCGTGAATTGGCATCATCAGGCAGATAACCTGGATGCACATACGTCACTGCCGAACCAACTCCCACAACGGTGTAATGACCGTCCACAGTTCCAGCGCCGCCAACCAGCGCTAAATTCGACGAGTTCGTTCCGGTATTGAACAGCCCTGGAATCACCGCACCAAAGCCAGCAGGCAGCAATCCAATGTTCAGGCCGATGCCCACGATCATATGTTTTACAATTCTATTCATTCTGTTAGCACTCTTCCTTTTCAGATATTATCACTGCCAGGGAATAAAATCGAGAACTAAAGTACTATAACACCTATTGTTTTGTACCGGTTACCCTACACGTTAGGCGGCCCTACCCCCATTTGTGGGATAGCACTCACCCAAATCACTGAACTTCAGAAGTGGCTACGATTTTGGAATCGGTAGAGAACTTTCTATACCCGCTAAAGATAATTTCGTTGGAACCGTGCAAGTGCTTCAACAGCGCTAAACGGGCATCCAAATCCATCCGAAGCTTCGTTGGGACCCACAATTCATTGTTTATCAGCCCTAATTCCACACTGAACCGCGTACCTTGGGACAGCCTTGCCAGGAACATGCCGATCGATATGGTATCCAGCACCTCTGCTTCAAGGCGCATAATCTGCATTCCCTGCTTGTCAATCCAAAATTTACCGCGTAGGTTAGGCAACATTCGGGCTTGAAAACTGTTTGGCTTGAAGCCAAGTTTGGGGTCGGCCTGAATCACCCAGGCAGGTTTGCCATCAATGGTTTCTTCCCCCACAATCGAAAAGTTGAAAGCATTGGGTACTTCCTTGACAAAGTCGCGATTCTTCTGCCGTTTCTCTTCCTGATCCTTGAAGATTTTGGTACGATCCGCCTCAGAAAGTTTGGCCTGTTTACTGGCAAACTTGTCCAACTTCTGATTTTCCGAAAGCTGCTCTTTCTCCAGCAACGGAGCCCCATTTTTCTGCGTTAACTTTTTATACTGAGCCCCATAAATGTAGCGGACTTCGTGCTGTTTCGATGTGGTGTTGGTCACCTTATTATTGGAATCTAATTCCCGCTCGGTTTCCGTCTGAAGGTAAATGTAGTCCCGACGAAGCTGGCTATTGCGGTCGTCCTTGGCCAACGCCGCGTCCACAATGGAGCGTGCATCGGGTGTTGCAGCCCGCAGGCAAATCGAAATAGCACAAATAATTACCAGCAAGTACATATTAAACATAAGACGTCTCAATCATATTGCGGTTGCAGGAACTTCAGCGCCCTGACTTCATTTTATCCAGGTAACTCTGGTTGCTCTGCGCAGTTGCTGCCGATTGTTGGCTCATTTCCGTTAACCCGCCCTCCAAAGTGCCCGCGAAGAAGAACTCACGAACATCCTTGATGCCCATTTCCAGCGGGTAATCTTCAACCGGCTTGGTCAACTGGATCAAAATGGTTGCCTCCAGCCGATTTCGTCGCGCCTGCATGCTATTAATCACTGATTCCACGGCTTTCTGTCGGAAGAAATTCTTATCAGCAGATAAGCGCGTCCCCGCACCCGCACTCAACAGCGTGGCCAAAATTGTTTTCGTAAAACTGACTTTGCTGAGCGTTGCGGCAGTGGCCAAACCCAGTTCCACAATGTCACTCCCGACGTTGAATTTCCCACTATCCATGAACAGGTTCCCTTCATAGTTTCGGTAATGGTA
>JAYWBH010000674.1:0-3464 GCA_043781815.1 Bryobacterales bacterium
TTTTAGGATCGGTTACAGCGTTCAGGTACCCGAGGCTAGCGATGGGTTCGGGCCTGGATGGATTTTCCTTGCTCAGTTGTTCCAATTGACGCATGGCCAGTGCTGGATCCGTCCGACGAGTCAAGTTGGCCAACGTCAGACGAACCGTATAATCAACATCGTCCATTTTGGTTGGCAATGCCGTTGCCTTCTTCAACTTGATGGGCACCAGAACAAGCCTTAAACGACCCTTCACGAGATAGGTGTGCAGGTCAAGCTCTACCTGGCTCAAACTGCGTCCGTAGGCACCTTGCAGGGCATCTTCGGTATTGTGGCCGCTCAACATTAAATTGAAGAAGGACTCAAACCCATTGCGGAAGGTGTCGCTGAGGCGAAGCATGTGCGTCAAAGCCCAGGATTCGTTGTAAAACATGCCGATTCGGTTATTTTCCGTATACAGCGGCGAGTTCCTATCGGCGGAGATCAGCACACGCAGCGACAACATTTCCTGCCGCAGCAGATCTGGGTTCCGTCCCGGCGGGATGCCGCCAATTTGCGTTCGATTCCCAACTGCTTTCAACGTGGAAAATAGATCGGCAAATCCTTCTTCCAGCCATAGAGGCAGTACTTTATGGGATCGACGAATAAGCAGGTGGACGTATTCGTGGAGGGCTGTGCTGTACAGGCTTTTGCTGGTTCCCGATAAGACGATGTAATCGGCATCAGGTGCCGTATCGAAAAATGCCGAGGCCCCTTGATGCGCACGAAACGGGGCGAATTCCTGTTCGTTCGAAAAGGCGACGATGCGTAAAGGAATTGAGCTGGTAGAAGGAGTTTGATTCAACTCCTGAAAGAAGTTAGCCACCTGTTCAAATTGCTGCAGCAACTGCTGACCTTGGGCCTGGTCTGCTGTTGTTAGAAGTTCAAAGTTCTCTGAACGTAAACGAGTCCACTCAGCGGCACTGAGTGGACTCGCAAAGATCAGAAGAAGCAGAATTACGAGAGGCACAGGCCCTTAATCCTGAATTCCAAAACTTCGCTCGCAAGCGAGCGGGCAGGCGGAATCGCCTGCCCCACTGTCACAAGACGTGAAGTTATGTTGGTGCCCACTGTCATATAGTTTTTTGGAGATTGGAATGAATCTTCTAAAACAACCGCTGGAGTTGCGTTTGTGGGGCAGGCGATTGCGCCTGCCAAGTCCGCTAGCGGACTTTCTTCACGCCTTCGAGTGTTTGGAAAACTTCTGAAATTGGAAAAGCTATCCGACATTGGGGGCTCTATGATATTTTCACACCTGAAAAGGAATGTCCCATCTAACTACCCAACTTCGGGATTCAGGTTAATGATGTTCCGCCGCTGGTGCGTGATGGTCGGCAGCCGGAGCCATTTTCGCTTTCTTCTTGGCTTCTTCACGATCCTGTTCTTCCACCCAGGTCAGATGCCCGGTGGCGACTTTGTCTCGTGAATCGGCGTCGAGTAAACAGAACCCGAGAAAGATCCCCAGGAATATTAATGAGCTGGTGAAAATCACCGCGTTCACGGGCTTGTCGTCTTTCAGATGCATGAAAATCATGGCCACCAGTGATGCTTTTATCGTGGCGATCAACATTGCCACAACAATATTGGCGGAACCGAAATTGACATAAGAAGCCGCTACCGTGATAGCGGTCAACACCAAAAGTCCGCCCAATGTTGTGGCGTAGAGCTTGGTGTGGTCGTGATGGCTGGAGTGGGAACTCATAATGGAATCTCTTAGCTAATCAGGTACAACAACGGGAACAGATAAATCCAGATCAGATCGACCAGATGCCAATAAAGACCAATGAGATCCACTGGCGTATAGTATTGACTGGTAAACTCACCGGCATAAGAACGTTTCAAGATCCACAACATCACCGCAATGCCACCAAGAATGTGGAAGCCGTGAAGGCCGGTCATCATGAAGTAGAAACTGAAGAAATGGAATTCGCCGGGAACTTGTGGCCCGGTATAGCTGTAGAAGGCCTTAAACGGTAGCAGCCCTTCGTGATACTTGTGGCTGTACTCAAAATATTTGACGATGAGGAAGATAAACGCGCAAATGATGGTCACCCAAAGGTTCCCAATCAATTGCTTGCGACGATTCAACTTAGCCGCCTGCACCGCCATCACCATAGTGAAGGAAGAGACTAACAGCACCACTGTGTTGAGTGCTCCCAGTTCCCGCTGCAAATGATGATGAGCCGATTTCCAGGCTTCTGGAAATCGACCCTGCATCACGATATAACCAACAAACAGACCACCAAACAGCAGTACTTCGGTGACCAGGAACAGCCACATCCCGATTTTCGAGGCGTCTTGTTGTTGCTCCGCCGTGGCGAAATGATGCTGTTGATGGGGATCATGCACTTCAGCATGATCGTGCTGAATGGTTTCTACTACGCTCATTTACTTATCAACTCCCTGGGGAATGTTGCGGTAATCATAAGGAGCGCGAGTGAGAACTGGCGTACCTGAAAAATTGTGAGTGATGGGTGGCGAAAGTGCCTGCCATTCCATGGTTGTGCCACCCCACGGATCAGCCGGTGCGTTCTTCGGACCACGTAGGGAAGCAAGCAGGTAGCCCAACATGATGAAGAAGCCCAAGCCTAAGATCCAGGAACCAAACGTGGAAAACTGGTGCAGCGGCTGGAACTGATCCAAGTAGTTATAGTAACGACGCGGCATACCCCGGCTTCCCAAAACGAACTGCGTCAGGAAGGTGACGTTGAAGCCGACAAAAATCAGCGCGCAACTGAGTGCTGCCAATTTTTCGTTATACATGCGGCCAAACATCTTTGGCCACCAATAATGCAAGCCAGCCAGGAAAGCGATTACCGTTCCGCCCATCATTACGTAATGGAAATGGGCGACCACGAAGTAGGTGTCATGCAGGTGAATGTCCACCGACAAGGAACCCAGGAAAAGACCAGTGAGTCCACCAATCGTGAACAGCAGCAGGAAGCTGATTGCAAACAGCATGGGTGCTTTCAGAGTGATCCGACCCTGATACATAGTTGCGACCCAGTTGAATACTTTGATGCCCGATGGAATTCCTACAATGAATGTCAGGAAAGAAAACACGCCGTTAATCAGTTGCGATTGGCCGCTGGTGAACATGTGGTGTCCCCAGACAATGAAGCTGACCAGAGCGATGGCTACCGAGCTAAATGCAATTCCCCGATACCCGAAAATGGTGCGATGAGAGAAGGTCGGGATCACTTCAGAAATGATTGCCATGCCGGGCAGAATCATGATGTAGACTGCCGGGTGCGAATAGAACCAGAAGAAGTGTTGGAACAAAACGGGGTCGCCGCCAATGCGCGGATCAAAAATTCCGATTCCAAAAGCCCGTTCCAGAACCAGCAATACCATGGTGATTCCCAGAACAGGAGTAGCCAGAACCTGAATCACGGCGGTGGAATACATGCCCCAAACAAACAAAGGCATTTCGAACCAGCCCATGC
>JAYWBH010000675.1:0-3462 GCA_043781815.1 Bryobacterales bacterium
ATGGCCAGCCTTGGCATCGTCGGTACCATCCGTTTTGCCGTCAACCGGTAGGGACAGAAATTGTGTGACGTACACTGTTTCCTGCGTGTCATCTCCTGATCCACTGTTGGTGATTGCAATACCGCGCGGTTCAAAACCAACGTTGTCAATGGTTCGAATTGAGTAGTTTGAAGTGTCGATGGATGTGACCGTGTTGGAACGGGCATTGGCGACATATAACTTACGACCTTGCGGAGTCAGCGCCAGGCCGTATGGTTCAGTGCCAACCTTAATCGTGTTGATGACGGTGGCAATGCTGGCCAAGCTTCTATCAATCGCCAGCACGGTAACGGTTCCGTCCACCGTATTGGCCACGTATGCGCGGGTGCCATCGGGCGAAATAGCAACTCCGTTGGGTTCCTTGCCAACGCGGATTTCAGCAAGCTTCGCGTTGCCGTTCTTCGCATCGAAAAGCGTCACGCTGTCGTTATCAGGATTAGCCACAATCAGCAGCGAGTCATCACCGCTCAATGCAAGTGGCTGTGAGCTTGTAGCCCCAGTAAACCTCACCAGCGATTGTGCCGCGGCATGGCGTGGATCCTGTGAAAGATACGTTACCGCTCCGCCAAACACAAGCGGCAGTAAAAACATCTTGAAATTAATTTTCTTCATTCAGCTTCTCCTTTACTTCTCCCTGTTGTCGTTTCAAAGCAAGTGCCTTTGTGTTGTCGAACCAGTCCGCGAACCACGTCGTGAAACCGTGTCGTGAAACCGCGTCGCGGTACTCCAAAAGCCTTGCCTGGAGTCGGTTCTTGGGGGGCGTATCAAGCATTGATCTCGTGTTACTATGGACTCAATTCTGTACAAAGTCTTGAAAACGATATAAAAGGTATATAAAAATTCTAGGAAACGCCCATGTCTAACAAAAACGGGTGCTTATATGAATTCGATCCTTTTGTCCTAGACACTGTTCAGCACTTATTACTGCGCAATTCCACCTCCGTTCCGCTCACTCCCAAGACCTACGACACATTAGTTTTCCTTTTGGAAAACCATGGTCGGCTCCTTTCCAAAGTGGAATTGATGCAGGCCGTGTGGCCTGACAGTTTTGTAGACGAATCAAACCTGACCCAACAGATTTCCATGATCCGTAGAGCGCTTGGTGAAAGTGCCGGTGATGATCGCTACATTGTTACCGTAGCGGGGCGCGGATATCGCTTCGCAGCGCCTGTGACGTATGTAACATCCGTAACACCTGTAACACCAGAGGAAGTCCTCAGCGTCACAGTGGAGCCCCTCCCAGCTCCCGTGCAGACCATTGCTGCACCTCCCACTTCCCGAATTCTGAAACCAGCATTGGCCGTCCTGGTTGCTGCAATCTTTGTGCTGGGTGCCTCAATTTACAACAAGCAGAATTCAAAAGCTCTTCCTCCTGAAAAACCGCGCACTCTGGCAATTCTTCCCTTTCAAAGTCTGCGCGAAGATCCCAAAAACGACTTCCTCGGCTTTTCCTTGGCCGATGCAGTAATCACCAAACTGGGATATGTACATTCGCTAATTGTTCGCCCCTCTTCAGCCATCAGCGTTTACAAACATCAAGTGATCGACATTCCCAAAGTGGCCGCCGAGTTGCATGTGGATACACTTCTTACCGGGAACTTTATTCGCGATGGGGATGACCTGAGGATCACTTCCCAACTGATCGACGTGAAGACCCAGAACATTCTTTGGCGCGGTGCCTTTGACCTGAAGTATGAAAAGCTGTTGACGTTGCAGGATAGCGTGGCACTTCAAATTATCAAAGGCTTGGAATTGAGTCTTTCTCCATTGGAAGCAGAACAGCTTAAACCAGACCGGCCCATTGATCCGCGTGCCTATGAATACTACCTGCGCGGTGTGGACCTTTACGCTAATAATGACTTTCCCTTGGCCGTACAGATGCTACGCAAATCAACTGAACTTGAACCTGGCTACGCGCCAGCCTGGGCTGGTCTGGGTAGGGCACATTCGGCCAATGCATCGTTTGAATTCGGCGGTCGCGATGGTTACCAAAACGCGCAAGTAGCCTTTGAAAAGGCCCTATCCTTGCAGCCCACTGAAATGGAAGCTCAAATTTACATGGCGAATCTGCTTACCGACATGGGCAAAGTGGAACGCGCTGTACCGCTGTTGAGGCAGGCCTTGCAAATCAATCCGAATCATGCGGAGGTGCATTGGGAACTTGGGTACGCCTATCGTTTCGCGGGAATGCTGAAGGAATCAGCGGCGGAATGTGAAATGGCGCGTCAGTTAGATCCTGGCGTGAAGCTCAACAGTTCTGCCTTGAATTCCCACTTATATTTAGGCGACTACGACACGTTCCTGAACAGCCTTCCCCGCAATACAGATGCCGCATTGATTATCTTTTACAGGGGTTTTGGTGAGTATCACAAGAAACATTGGGATCGTGCAGCCAAGGAATTCAATGTAGCATATGAACTGCGCCCAACATTACTGCAAGCCAGGGTGGGGAAAGCGCTGAGTGAAGTAATGGCCAAGCGCAATGGTAAGGCGCTTGAAATGCTGCATGACATGGAAAGTAAAATTGAAGATCGCGGTGTTCGTGATGCAGAGGCAAGTTACAAAATCGCCCAAGCCTACGCGGTTGCAGGCGATAAGAAGTCGGCATTGCGCGTCTTGGGGCGGAGCATCGAGAACGGATTTTTCTCCTACCCATACTTTGTCACTGACCCTCTGCTGGTGACATTGCGCGGTGAGCCAGAGTATGCACGGCTGATGACATTGGCACAGCAAAGACACGACGCTTTCAAAAAGCTACTATTCTAGGATCTTTGCTGGACTTGAAACCGTTTCCAGAGGATGCCCTAGTCTAGTTGATCTAGTCTGATATGATTAGTTATGGAATTAAATATCTACGAAGCCAAGACCAAGCTTTCCCAACTGGTGGAGCGGGCCATGTTGGGTGAGGAAGTGATCATCGCAAAAGCAGGGAAACCTATGGTGAAGTTGGTTCGCATAGAAGCATCTTCAAAACGGACCCTCGGTTCAGCTTCAGGACAAATTCAGTATGCCAAAGATTGGGATGCACCCATGACTAATGCAGAACTGGATGCTTTCCTGGGCAAATGAAATTTCTTCTGGATACTCACGTGCTGATTTGGGCAATCGATACGCCCAATCTGCTTTCCCTAAAGGTGCGAAAAGCTCTTGTAGATGAGAGCAACGAACTTTACGTTAGCGTTGTATCGCTATGGGAGATCGCCCTCAAGGTTCAGGCTGGCAAACTCAACTTTCCAGATGATCCGTCATTTCTAGAGGGCCACTTACGAAGTTTGGGGATAAAAAGTTATTTGCAATTAGGCCTCTTCCATGTTTATCAGTTGGCAAAGCTTCCAATACTCCACAAAGATCCATTCGATAGAATTTTATTGGCCCAGGCAATGGTGGAAGGTTGGACATTTGTGACGAAGGATAGAAATCTGT
>JAYWBH010000676.1:0-3457 GCA_043781815.1 Bryobacterales bacterium
AACATGGAAGGTCCAGTGGCTGATACCGTGGCACGCGCTGCCCCAGCCTCCGGACGCGGTGCCCAGATGCACCACGGGATCAGCCACAACAGGCTCCCCAATCCCAAAGTGAAGAACATAGTTCGCCATCCATAATTGGCCACCAGCAGACCACCCACCAGCGTTCCGATTGCTGGTCCTAACTTGGTTCCGGCTTCAAGCAGGGCATTCGGCAGACCGCGTCGTTCCAGTGGAAAGCCAGCCGCGATGATCTTTGAATAACAGGGGAAGGCCACGCTTTCGCCCATGCCCAGCAACATCCGCATCACTGCTAATGACAGCACTCCGGCAGCGAACGCTGAACCCATCGTTGCCGCTGACCACAGAAAATATCCAATGCCGAAAACCCAGGTGATGGGATAGCGGTCCACCATCCAACCTGCCAGTAGTTGGAATGCAGTGTAGGTCCAAAAGAAGGCTGAAAGTAGAAAGCCCATTTGAACTGGAGAGAGTGAGAATTCGTTGATCAGGCTGGGTGCCGCAACAGAAAGACTGCCGCGATCAATGTAGTTGATAGCTGCCGCAAAAAACAGAAGGGCAATGGTCAGCCAGGTTCTAGCAGGTGTCACCGCAGGACCTTCTCTGGAACCAATTGCCGTTGTGTGGCGAACCACGTCTTTAACGTTGCCGCCTGCATTCGGCGTTCTTCCGATAGAGGTTGAGAAAAACTGGCCGGGATGATGCCCAGTAATTCACCGGATAGTTTCAGTCCCCAAGGAACTGGAAAGTGGCTGATGGCGCCAATATAATTCTTCAGCGAAGTTGCGGCCTGAGTGAACATTTCGTTCTGCAATTTCGGGCTTTCATTGTAAAGAGAAATGATCAGATGGGGCAGAACACTGGCCACTCCGGAAATGACTCCATCGCAGCAGCCTTCCAATAGAGCCTGTTCCAATACCCCATCACTGCCTACAATGCGGCAGGCACCGGGCTGCGTGCCAGTAAGTCGCCGAAGGATTTCAAGAGAGCCACTACTGTCCTTAATCCCAATAATGTTGGGGCAGTCTTCCAGTAAACGTTCCACCGTATCTGCGGTGAGTGCTGAAGAAAATGGAAGATTGTACAGCAGGATGGGCCGGTCCGTTTTGTGTGCGACTTCTCGACAAAACGCATCCAGATCAGTTTGTGCGTATGGGAAGAAGTGCGGCATGGGCAGCAGCAATGCTTTGACGCCATCCACGCTTGCGATGCGAATATTTTCAACACATCCGTGAAGGCCAGCCGATCCGATTCCACAAATTACATCCGCACGGCCTTTGGTCATTTCGAGGGCTATGGCAACAACTCGCGACAACTCCTGGGGAGTGGTTAAACAATACTCGCCAGTGGCACCATTGATGGCAAAGCCTTTGATTCCCTCTTTCATGAGGTATTCCAATACGACCCGCAACGCAGATTCGTCTAAACGCCCGGCGCTGTCTCTTGGAGTTCCCACGGCTGCATGAACGCCTTGGATCAATTTTCCCGATGTCACGTTTTTCCAATCCTTTATTGATGCTTCCGGCATTGACAGCACCGGGTTCACTCAAATTGTACATGGCTGTAGGCAGCTTGTCGACATACTGAGTAAAAATGGATTGGATCGCAGGGTTTACAGCAGGTTAACCCCACCAGGTTTCGTCAGGTGCTAAATGTCGTCGGGCGACATCTTCGTTCAGCGACAGTCCATACCCCGGCTTATCGCTGATTGTCAGATAGCCATCCTTGATGATAGGCCCGTCATAGACAATCAAATCCTGCCACCAATCAATGTACTTTGCCAATTCGTGAATGCGAAAGTTACGCATGCTGGCAGCGGCATGGGCTGACGCGATGGTGCCAACAGGACTAGCCGGATTGTGTGCCGCCGACCAAATATAGTACATATCTGCGTGATCGTGAATCCGCTTCGATTCCAATAATCCGCCACTCTTCGGTATGTCTATGTGGACTGCGTCACAGGCCTGCAGTTCAATGAGTTTACGAAATCCCTGCTTTGTATACAGATTTTCGCCCGTGCAAATCGGCACTTCAACGGCATGGGTTACCCTGGCCATGGCTTCTACGTTATCTGGCGGTACCGGATCTTCCAGCCACATCGGCTTCACATGTTCAATGGCTTTCGCCATCTTAATGGCATCCCGTGTATCGTACCGCCAATGGGCTTCCACGGCGAAGTCAAAGTCTGGACCTAATTCTTCACGAACCCATTCCATCCCTTGTGTAATGCGGCGCAGGTCCTTGGCTGTCAGGTTGCGATTATAGGCGTCGTGCCCCACTTCCTGAAATGCAGGATCGGCTGCCAGCGGAATTCCGTCGCCTTGAAACTTGAATGCATTCCAACCAAACTTTTCCTCTCGCGCCTTGGCAATGGTTTCTTTGTACGCTGCCCGACTGTCGATTGGATTGATGGTTTGCAGCGTCCGATAGAAACGCACTTTATCGCGAAACTTGCCACCCAGCAGATTCACCGCAGGCGTGTTTAAGAGCTTGCCCGCTAAATCCCACAGGGCGATCTCAATGCCACTGGCAGCCGTTACGGTTACTCCACCAATGGCACCTGCACCGGCGCTGCGCATCAACATCTTGGTGTAGAGCTTATCCACGTTCAACGGATCTTCACCAATGATCAACGGCTTCAATTGCTTCAAGATCAGATCTTTTACACCCGGACCCCAATAGGCTTCTCCGATCCCAGAAATTCCAGCGTCGGTTTCAATCTTCACCAGGTTCCAGTCCCAGGTGCCGCGGATGATCATACATTTCACATCGGTGATCTTCACTTTTCCAAGCAAGGGTGCGGCTTTCAGATGCAAGGGAAGGGCAATGGCACCTGCGGCCAGGGAATGCAAAAACTCTCTTCTTCTCATAAAAAACGCGCTCCTACTTTTTCAACATCAAGACTTTCCAAATGGGACTTGGTACGTCCTTTAGAAGTGTACATGACCAGCCGTGCGATCATCGGGATTGCTACAAAACTTGGGAGACACAATGAAAGCTTGGTTAATGCATGGCTGGGGTGAACCAGAAGAAATGATTTGGAGTGATGTTCCTGTGCCCGTTCCATTGCCGGGCCAGATTCGGATTAAAGTAAAAGCCGCAGCGCTAAACTTTTTCGACGTGCTTCAGGTGCAGGGTAAGTATCAGGTGAAGCCCCCGTTTCCCTTTACTCCAGGTGCTGAAGTATCGGGCATTGTGGATGCGGTTGGTGATGGCGTTCCCAATTGGGCGCTGGGCACGCGGGTCATCGCACTCCCGGCAGGTGGCTCATTTGCGGAATATTGTATTGCGCCATCCACCAAAGTATTGCCCATGCCCGATGCAATGGATTTCGGTATAGCAGCGGCGCTCCCAATTGTTTATCAGACATCTTTGTTCGCGTTAGAAAGCCGCGCCAAGCTTCAGGAAGGGGAATGGTTACTTGTTCATGCGGGTGCCA
>JAYWBH010000677.1:0-3456 GCA_043781815.1 Bryobacterales bacterium
ACGTGATGCGCCACTCCGGGCAGCACGCAACGAGGGTTTCTTGGCATTACTTATAGAGTGCCTTTTCATCGACAACATTCTCTCTAATTGTGCCAAGGCGCTCTGCCTCCGTTTCACATCATCGTTAAGGGGTAAGTTCAGGCTGACCGGGTTTTTCGACCGGGTTTTTCACGAGTCTAGGAGGGTTTGTATTGGGAATGTAGCTCGTCACCTTTCCTGTCGTACATCCGGGAGAGTTGCACCAGCCCCCCCTCCGAACCCTGTTCCACGACCTTCGCATACTTCAGAAATTCATCTCGTGCCTGTTCTATCGAGATGCCAAGCAATTCCTCAACCAAAGCTGAGGGGCCCGCGAACAGATTGAACCATTCGTTACAGCTAATGGCCCAAGATAGCTCACGGCAAGTCAACAGGAAGCGAAATATGCCGCACTCCGCGTTGAAGGTACGCAATTCATCCGCTGAAATCGAAAATTCAAAGCACGTAGGCAAAGGATCTGGCAGGTCAAGTGCCCCAACTGCGAGACATGTAGAATGCCCTTTTGAGACCAACGCCGGAACGATCCGATCAATCTCCTCTTCCGCAAAATGGCCGGTGTCTTCAACCGGCACAACGACCCAGTTATGCTTCTTAAGCCAAGGTGAGTTGAACTCGTAGCCCCGATCTTCTTTAAGTGTTGCCATCTCACGGACCAGTTCGCGTGATCGGACCACTTCGCTGTCAAGCAACCTGCGCATGCTAGTACCTGACCTTGGAAACAGTCCTTCCGGCCTGCTGGATGGCGATCGACGCTTCACGGGTACTACTGGCTGTGTAAAGAATAGAAAACTCGGTCAGCCTGATCTTACACTTTTTCACCCTGCCAATACTGTAGCAGTGTGCGCTGTCCCCTTTTCGGCTTTTCCCACATCCTTCTTTGGACGACCAGGCTTCCTCCATTGACGTCCAAATCTTTCCTCTATTTCCGCCACGAAACCCTCGGAACCCAACGGAGATCCGGCGTATGTTGCGCGTCGTAAACGCTGCACATCGCGTACGTCCTCCGTCATTTCCAATCGGCGTTTCCATTCTTCCCCTCCACCCAGGTTACTCCAATAAGTCCAATCTAATAAAGGAATTCGCTCGGCACCGGGGCCGACCAAGTGCGCCGCTGCGCTCGACCATTTGTACTCCTGCGGTCTATCCACCATAGCTGCTCGCACCGGATTCCACTCCGCGTATCGCAATACAATTTCCTCCTTCTCAGCCGCCACCGGGCAGGCGAAATAGCGGTTCTGCCACAGGTGTCCGGTCCGCCGCCGCCCAGCATTCAGGTACTGCGCTTACCTCCCGTTTACTCTACGGAATAGTACCGCAAGAGAATCTTCCCATTCCGGCACCACCACCCAATGTACAAACTCCGGCATCTTCGCGCTGATCCTGCAACAGAGTCAGGTAAGTTTTCCGATCCCGATGAGAATAATGGACATCTTCGCGGTTAACTCCGCGTTTTGTTACGTGATGCGCCACTCTGGGCAGCACGCAAAAAGGGTTTCTTGGCATTACTTATAGAGTGCCTTTTCATCGACAACATTCTCTCTAATTGTGCCAAGGCGCTCTGCCTCCGTTTCACATCATCGTTAAAGGGTAAGTTCAGGCTGACCGGGTTTTCTTGTTAGGTTTTTGATCAATGATCATTCCCGGAAGGGCGGAAACTGGGGCATCGAATGTGGTTCAGATGTCCAGACAACCACTCCAGTTCTGGACACATAGCTGTACGAATCGCCGATCTTAGCCACCGCAAGGCTTCCGACGAAGCGATAGCATTTGTCGAATCGAGGTGCAATGACCCACGCTCCATCCGGTGAAACATATCCGGCTTTGCCATCCAAACACGCCGCAGCCATACCACCATCGAACTCGCCTAGGTCGTCGAATCTTGGGACAAGACGGGTACGGCCTCCAGCGTCAATCAGCCCCCACTTTCCACTTTGTCGCACCGGCGCGATGCCTTCGTAAAAGCGTCGGACGTCTTCATACTGGGGCATTACAATCCAGTTACCGGCAAAGTCGATGAAACCCCATCGTCCGTCAACATTCACCCCTGCTCTGCCATTCGTGAATGCTTGTGCCCGTGGCCCATCAAACTGAAACTGGATAATGACTGACCCGTCCCGGCCAACATACCCCCACTTGCCGTCACGGCTTGCAGCCCCAAGGCCATTACTAAACAACCCTAGCTGTTCGTACATCTGCCTGACAACGGCCGCACCCGACCTGTCAATGTAACCAAAAGACAAGCCGTCATGGGATACCTTGGCGAGCCCTTCGCTGAACCGCCCGGCAACCAAAAATCTAGGCTCGACTTGCCACTCGCAGTTTCGGTTCACGTAACCTACTGTGGAGCCTTGGCCAATAGAACAAAGACCATCGGAAAAAAGACCAAGACCATTGAACTTGAACGGAAGCCTCGTGTCGCCGTTAACGTCGATGAAGCCGGATGAGCCGTCCTGCATGCAAACAGATGCAAGTCCTTCCGAGAAATACGCCCCTGATGCATAACGGGGGTTAACAATTGATCGCCCACTGGGGTCTATGTAACCAATCAGATCCTCCGCGCTATTTGGTTTGGGCACTGAAATTGGGTAAGGCATGGCATCGAAACTCCAGACTTCGCTAGTGAATGCAATTCCCTGTCTCTCTATCTAGCAGGCAATTCTTGCGATCTTCCCTACTGATCTCCTCTTTGTAGCGGCTCGAGTTGGTGATGGCAGGGTCGATCATAATCATCAAGGGCATCCGAAACAAATTGAGCAGACTCTCTCCCACGCTGCTTGCTATTAATGCGGCTGAAGGCCGATATGTTTGGATGGCTGCGGCCAGGGCAGGCAAGGCCTTGCCTCCTTGGTTTTTATTAAACGTGTCCAAGAAATTCCTGATAGCAGGTACGTTGGAATTCAATACTCGGGTCGCAGCGTTCCGCCATTGTGACATGCTCCAGGAATTGCGCGCTGTACCGAATTCCTGTTCAATGCCCTGAAGTGCGTCCTCAACAGCCGCGCTGTAAGCACGGTGATCCGTACCATAACCGATATTCGGGGGGACGTTTGGTGGGCCCGTTCGGACTGCCTCCGCAAACTCTTTGGCCAAACCGGTGAGTTGTCCTCTCATGGGAATCAGATGATGCCCAACCGGCTCCTGCCCAAAAGGATCAACAAAAGCCAATGGATTGTTCCTAACGTAAATGTACCTATTCCAATTCTGAGGGTTCTCTATGAAGTGATCCATATGTGCTCTCGCCGCCTCGCCCGGTAGACCCGCTGAGGTGATCATCTGTGCGTTCATCATTGGGTTACTGGGGTCCGGGCTCGTGAACCTGCCCTGCGCCGCCGACATATATCTCGCCCCAAAGTAATCCAACCCCGTCTCAGGATTTCTTTCTTTGCCAGTATTTACCCCCGTATAGCCGATGCCTGA
>JAYWBH010000678.1:0-3452 GCA_043781815.1 Bryobacterales bacterium
TCAAAGTGTACGGATTCACCTGCGTTTGATTCCCAACTTCATCATAAGCCACGCCAAACATGCGGTTGTCATTTGTTTGGCTGAACCACTGTGGATTGCCCGGTGTCAAATTATCCACCAGCAACCCATTCGACGTTGCCCAACGGTTGCCCCAGGAATCGTAGTTATTTGTTTCCGATGTTGCCCCTTCCGCGAAAGTAGTTAGTCGGTTCAGTTTGTCATACCCGTAGGCTTGGCTGACCGCGAATGGCGCTGTTTCGCCTCCCACAGCGTCATACCCAATACTCTGCGAACGCATGTTCCCATTGTTATTCGTGCAACTAATTAGAAAACTCGGTCAGCCTGATCTTACACCTTTTCACCCTGCCGATACTGTAGCAGTCCGCTCTGTCCCCTTTTCGGCTTTCCCCACTTCGAAAGGCGCAGGAATAAATAGAGTTCGTGGTTGTCATCGACGCTGAAAGCCTCCATTCGAATCTGTTCATGAAATCTTTGCCAAACGGCAGAGTCCAACTTTTGAAGGAGGTTGCTCACTATATTTATCCGAAATGCTTCCAACCGGTCAATATCGTCCCGCCACAAACGCTGACCCACAATAAAAGGCCAAAATATCGGCTCTAGCAAAATGGCCAGATTAGCAATTCCATTTGCCTCTTCTGCCTGCTTAGACATTTCTTCAGCGCAGTATAGAGACTCGAAATTGTAGTGCTTCAAATACGGTGCTTGTTCTGCGTCTTGATTGGTTGAAATACGGATTACGCCTCTCTCGCAACATGTGACAAGCCGGTGCAACGGATACAGCCTGAATGGATGGTACTGTCTCGGTTCTGACGAGGTTTCGGCAGAAACCAATTCGCGCACAAGCCTCATTGAATCTATAAGTACGTGCTTGTTTGACGGTATATCGAGTTGCTCCGCAAACGTCAGAAAGTCCGACTCGTCCAGAAGTCGGTGTTGACGTAGAACAACCAAATCTTCCTGGGCGCTATGGAAAACCTGGTTAATGATTTCGAGTTGATTGGATAAGCTCTCAGACTCTGTGTGCACCTCTGCCCAGTATAGACGCCAACGGATCAGTAGAAAAGGTAAGGGCAAACGAGGAAGCTGTCGTCGAGTATTTCAGGGTTCCACTTGAAAGGTTCCAATCGATTAGTTGTGTGCCGCAGTTGCATTTTATTCCATTTAGTATGGATACTTTTCCAGATTCCCTGAGAGAAATGCTGTCAACGAAGTTGTGGAAGAGCGTTTGAATAACCAGCCATCCAATCCTAAGTGTTTGGAAGATGGCATTGCGCTGCTACTCATTGCGTGGTCAGGCCGGTTCCGTTGCTCACCCAGATTGTAACGGCATATTGACCCTCACCCCCTCTGCGCGGTAAACTCGTAGTCTCGGTAGCTTTGGGCCTTCCAGGGCTTTGCCTTACCTTGCTAGCCGATAATTTCAAGGGATTTTCAACCAATCAAATTCACAGTTTGAACGGCGTAGGAGGGTTGGATTGACAGCTCCGCGAATGGTGCCGATTATGCGTCAGGGTCCATTACAGGTATTTTCGGGCAATGCGAACTCCGCGCTGGCCAGGGAAATTTGCGCCGCTTTAGGCGTGACCATGGCCGAAGCGTCGGTCCGCCAGTTCGCTGATGGCGAAATTCACCTTCAAATTCAGGAAAATGTCCGTGGATCCGATGTGTTTGTGATTCAGCCCACCTGTTCCCCGGTGGAAAAAAATCTTCTGGAATTGCTGTTGATGATGGATGCGCTGAAACGGGCCTCAGCAGACCGCATCACCGCAGTGTTACCCTATTATGGGTATGCCCGGCAGGATCGGAAGGATCGGCCAAGGGTTCCTATATCGGCAAAATTGGTGGCCAGCCTGATTGAAACGGCGGGCGCTGATCGTGTTTTGGCGCTTGATCTTCATGCTGCTCCCATTCAGGGCTTCTTTGATATTCCAGTGGATCACCTGTTTGCCTTGCCTGTATTAGTGGAATGCATCCGCGAGAATCCCATCGCTAACCTGATGGTGGTTTCGCCCGATGCTGGTGGTGTGGAACGTGCCCGCGCTTTCGCCAAACGGCTGAATGCCCCTATCGCAATTATTGACAAGCGACGGGAAGAAGCGAATGTGGCCGAAGTGATGAACGTTGTGGGCGATGTGGAAGGAATGAACTGTTTGATTGTGGATGACATTATTGACACCGCAGGCTCCCTGGTAAAGGGGGCTGAAGCGCTGTTTGCGCACGGCGCTTTGTCTGTGTCTGCCACGGCCACCCATGCGGTACTTTCCGGTCCGGCGGTGGAGCGTATTCAGAACTCCCGCATTAAAGATGTATATGTAACCAACAGTATTCCGCTGAAAGCCGATGCGCTTGCCTGCGAACGGATCAAGTGCCGTTCGGTGGCACCGCTGTTAGCCCAGGCTATCCAATCCATTCATGAAGAGACTTCTGTAAGCACTTTGTTCTTGTAGAATCTCACTGGTTTTGAAAAGTTTTTAGGAGTTCGAGATGAGAAAAGATATTACCATCGCCGCCGACCATCGTGCCTCTCGCGGCAAGAATGAAGCCCGGCGTTTGCGGGTACTTAAAATGATTCCGGCCATTGTTTATGGCACCGGAAAAGATCCCATTGCCGTATCGGTGAGCCCCAAGGAAGTGAACAAGATTCTTCACTCCACCACCGGCCACAATACAATTTTCGATGTCAAGGTGGCCGATGCCGTTTCCGAACCAGTGATGATTGTGGACTGGCTTCGTGACCCCATTAAATCCCACCTGTTGCATGTGGATTTCCTGCGCATTGATTTAACCAAGCGGATTATTGTGAAAGTCCCAGTGCACACCGTTGGTGAAGCAAAGGGCGTCAAACTGCAAGGCGGGTTGCTGGAACTGATTGTCCGCGAAGTGGAAATTGAGTGCCTGCCTGACGATATTCCAGAAATGTTCAACGTGGACGTTTCAGAAATGAACGTGCACGACGCGGTGCGTGCCAACCAGTTGGAATTGACTGGTTCCATGAAGCTGATTTCAGGCGGCGATGCCGTGTTGGTCCACGTGGTTACACTGAAAGCGGAAGCAGCAGTGGAAGAAGCCAAGGTTGCTGAACCCGAAGTGGCCAAGAAAGGCAAGAAGGAAGAGGAAGGCGCGGCTCCTGCTAAGGGTGCGGCGGCTCCAGCAAAAGGTGGCGCGGCCCCGGCTAAGGGTGGAGCAGCTCCGAAAGCTGGCGCTCCAGCGGCTAAAGCTCCTGCGGCGAAGAAGAAATAGTAAGTTTTTGCGGTGCCGGAAGAGAATCCTAAATCATTTCTTATTGCAGGGCTCGGTAATCCCGGGCCCGAATATGCGAAATCGCCCCATAATCTGGGGTTCATGGTTATCGACCGGTTGTCTGAGCGTCATGGCATCCGCGTAACTCGCAAGGAAGCCAAAGCGCTGATTGGGATGGGCAGCATCGGGGG
>JAYWBH010000679.1:0-10395 GCA_043781815.1 Bryobacterales bacterium
CAATTCCAACGGCTTACTTCATTCTAAAATCGCAATGGTTTCGCGACGGCATTCATGAGCGTGTGATTGCTGAAGTGGAAAAAGCTACCGGCGGTAAAGCGGAATTCAGCCACCTGACTTTCGATTGGAAAACACAAGTCGCCACGGTGAGTCAGTTCAAGCTACACGGTACAGAAGCGGCGGATGTTCCTGCGCTTTTAACCGCCGAGTCAGTGGAAATTGGGCTAAGGGCAGACACCGCTGTACGCACCAGTGTTCGTCTTGCTTCTTTGGTTATTAGAAAGCCGCGCATCCGCATTGAAGTTCGGGCCAATGGGTCAACCAATCTTCCCAAGCCCCCTGTTGGCCGCAAGACAAGCAAGTCGATTTTGGAAGAAGTTATAGACTTGGCCGTGCGCCGCTTTGAAGTTGAAGATGGCGTGGTGGATTACAACGATCGTCGTCTACCGTTCAGCGCGCATGGGGACAGAGTGGAGCTGCGTTTTTCCTACGAAGCACCCACACGGAAATACCTTGGCACATTCTCATCGCGCAAGCTGCAGCTAGTTGCCCCGGATTTTCCGAAAATGTTATTCAACACAGATGCCACTTTATCTATTGATAAAGATGGTGCCGACATCCGTTCGCTGGTGGTGGATTCAGGTTTGTCGTCAGCCATTGCTAAGGGACGAGTTACTGACTTGGAATCACTCACCACCAAGCTTAAAGTGACGGCGCTGGTGGACGCGGCGGAAATGTGGCCCCCGGCAATTCCCGGGAAGGCCACTGGTAAAGTGCGATTCGACGGCACCTTCGACGCAACCGATTGGAAGAAGTATAAGCTTGCAGGCACCGTTTCCGGCAATGGATTGAACTACGCCTTTGACCAATATCGAGCCACCCAGGCAACCATGCGTGGGCAGTTGGATTTGAACCATGAAGGCATGCGGTTGGAACAATTACAAGTAGCTTCGGCTGAAGGCATTTTTGAAGGCAAAGCGAACTTGAATACCTGGCATGATCTTGTGCTGGATGGGTACGTAAAAGACTCGCAACTGCGTGCATTGCTGGCCACCCAACCGCAGTTCAGTAAACAGTTGGATGCACTGCCGTGGAATGGAATCGTTTCCGGGCCGATCAGCTTAGAGTGCCGATTGGGTCCATCGTCGCTGTGCAGTGGAACTGCTAAAGTAACCATTTCACCGGTAGCAGGTCAACCTTCGCTGACCGGTTTTGCAGGTCTGGAATTCAACCAGCGTAGCAGGCAACTGAATTTTTCCGACTCGTATTTGGTGACCGATGCATCGCGCGTTGAATTTTCAGGGGAGCTGAATCAAACAGCGCGGGCACACGCTGAAACCACGAATTTCGACGATCTGGCGCCTTTTCTTAAACTTCTTGGCGTGGACAAACTGCCCGTGGAATTGGACGAAGGGAAAGCCGAATTTTCAGGTACAGTGGATGGCGACCTGAGTAAGCCACGCATTGCAGGCGATCTGAATCTTACGTCCTTTATTTACGACAACAACAAGTACGAAAAATTGCACACCACCATTGCTGTTTCCGAAAGTGATTTGAAGTTGACTGGCCTGGATGTGCAGCAAGGCACCATGCGGGTTGCGGGCAACGTAACCATGCCGCTAGTGGATTGGAAGGCTACCAGGGCAACGCAAATCGTTGCCTCTGGAACGTTTACCAATGTCCCTATTGGCCGTTTCCTTCCTGATCTTTCAAAAACAGGAACAGCGTCGGGCAGCGCCCAAATCAATGGTTCCGTTGACCGCCCGCAAGTCAGTGGTTTACGCATAGAGGCGCTGGCGCTAAATATCAATGGGCAACCAGTTGAGAAGCTAACGGCCACCGCAGATTTCCGTGACGGCAAGTTGAAAGTTTTGGAATCGGTCATCTCCACCGATTCGTTGCGATTGGAAGCCAAAGGCGAATTCGTGCCAAAGGGTTCTGTTGCGGAACCTGCGTCCTGGAAGAATGGAGCAGGCACGTTAGATCTGGTTTATCCGCCCACTGCGCTTTCGCACTGGCAGCAATTTCGCGATCTGAAGCTGGCACTGGATGGAAGGTTGTCCTGGAAAGGCAGCACCGGTTTTCAACTGGTCAACGGAACACCCAAGCTGGAAAATTTGAACGGCCAGGCTGTATTGGATCAAGTGATATTTGATGGGGTGCCGGTTGGGGACCTTACTGCCACTACGGTCACTCGGGGCAATCAATTAACATTTTCGGCCATTGGAACGTTGCGTGGTTCCGAACTGAAGATTGACGGTCAAAGCCAGCTTGATGGTAAAGCGTTTCCATCGCAAGTGACCATGAAACTGGCGGCCTTGCCGCTGGGTAACTTACAAGATTTCTTCAAGGGATCTCGCAGCCCTTTCTGGCAGATTGAAGGGGCCATTGCCGGCGATGTCCAGATCAATGGTCCAGCGTTTGATGCGGACAAATGGAAAGGTCAAATCCGCATTCCGTCATTTGAAATCAAGCCCAGCAGAAAACAGATCAGTGCCAAGATTCCCGAACTTATTTTCCGCAGCAAGAAGCCGGTGCTGATCGCGATTGACGGCAAAACGCTGCGCCTGGAACAAGCCCAATTTGATGGTAAGAATACGGAGCTGGAAGCTTCTGGCAACTTCTCGCTGACCAGTAAAAATCCTTGGGATTTGAAAGTGAAAGGTAGCCTGGAATTGGGCATTGCACGCACGTTCAACCCCGATGTGATTGCTGCTGGTATGGCTGTGGTAGATGCCTCTGTGCGGGGCTCACTGGAAAATCCTCAGGTGTTCGGCAAGTTGGAATTGAAGAATGCCTCGCTGTTTTTTGAAGGCTTACCCACTGGATTAGACAAAGTAAATGGAGCCCTTCTTTTCGATAACAAACGGGCCACCATTGACAACAAACTTACGGCCCAGGCGGGCGGCGGTGACCTGGCCCTTTCCGGATTCATTGAAGACGCTGGCAAGGAAATGTACTACCGTTTGCAGGCTACCGCGAACCGTGTGCGAATGCGCTACCCGGAAGGAGTTAGCACTCTGGCCGATGCCAACCTTACCCTCACCGGATCCAGTTCCGCCAGTCTGCTGGCCGGTAAAATTGAAATCTTACGTTCTGGCTTCACGCCAAAAAGCGATCTGGGCAGCATTCTTGCGCAAGCATCCAGAGCCACGCCTCCGGCACCTTCCGCTCAAAGTGATCTGCTGAAAGGTATGCAGTTCGATGTGCGTATTCTAACTGCTCCCAATGCCACTTTGGAAAGCACGCTGACCAGCGACCTGCAGGCCGATGCCGACCTTCGATTGCGCGGTTCCGCCCTACGTCCCAGTCTGCTGGGTCGCATTCAGGTGAACCAGGGTGACATTAATTTCTTCGGCAACAAGTACATTATTCAACGTGGTGAAATCGGCTTCTATAACTCAGCCAGAATTGAACCTACTTTGAACATGGATCTTGAAACCAGGGTTCGTGGAGTTACTGTGACGGTAAGTTTCACAGGGCCTATCAAAAAGTTGAACATCAGCTACCGGTCAGACCCGCCTCGGCAATCGCAGGAAATCATTGGCCTGCTTACCGTTGGTCGCGATCCCGATACTGCGTCCAGCGTGGCCAATGCGCAAACTACTCAGAATGATTTGATCAATAACAGTGCGAATTCGTTGTTGGGGCAAGCTTTGGCAGCCCCTGTGGCTGGGCGGCTGGAGCGTCTTTTTGGCGTGAGCCGTTTGAAAATTGACCCCCAGTTAAGCAGTTTAGCAGGCACTCCCCAAGCGCGGGTAACCATTGAACAACAAATTTCCCGCGACGTTACCATGACCTTTGTCACCAACCTGGCAAGCACCCAGCAACAGATTGTGCGGGTGGAATGGGATTTGAACAAACAGTGGTCCATGGTTGTGGTGCGCGATGAAAACGGGTCGTTTGGTATGGATTTTCAGTATAAGAAACGATTCAAGTAAGCGCCCTGCAATAAAAAAATGTGAGTTCTAAAAGTAGGTTACTGTTAAGATTGTGACGGGTACAGCAAACCAAATCGAATGGGCACAGCAGATCAAGCTGAGGGCTAACGCGGAGTTTGATCGCGTAGCCAAGGCTTTCGAAGGTGCTGCTAGTAAACAAGCGGAAGAAGACCGAACAGAGACTTTGGCGGTCATTGCCATTCTGGAAGAAAAGCGTGCCGAAGTGATGGCGCAAGACAAAGCCGGTTACTTTATCAGGGATTGGCAGGAACTGACCGATCAAGTACGGCAGATGATTTCAAAAGATTCCCGATACCAGGCGATCAAGGCCAAAAAAGCTGATCGGCGTACCGAATTGCAAATTAAAAGGAAATTAGGAACATGAACATTCGACCCTTATATGACCGTATTGTTGTGAAGCGGATTGAGGAACAAGAAACCAAGCGGAACGGCCTTTTTATTCCGGATTCTGCTCAGGAAAAACCGCAGGAAGGCGAAGTGCTCGCCATTGGACACGGTAAGAGGATGGAAGATGGAACATTGGTTCCTCTGGACGTCAAAGTGGGCGACCGCATCCTTTTTGGAAAGTACTCTGGCAACGAAACCAAGCTGGCTGGCACTGAATACATCATCATGCGCGAAGACGAAGTTTTCGCTGTTCTTGATGCGTCCGCCAAAAAATAGTTATAACGACGAATAGGAAATCATTCATGGCAAAACAAATTACATACAGCGACCAATCCCGTCAGGCCATCCTGCGCGGTGTGAATCAACTCGCCGACGCGGTGAAAGTGACTCTTGGACCCCGCGGTCGCAATGTTGTTCTTGAGAAAAAGTTCGGCGGACCTACCATCACCAAAGACGGTGTGACGGTGGCTAAAGAAGTGGAACTGAAAGATCCCCTGGAAAACATGGGTGCTCAGATGGTGCGCGAAGTCGCATCGAAGACCTCTGATGTTGCCGGCGACGGCACCACCACCGCCACCATTCTGGCCCAGGCAATTTATCGTGAAGGCGTGAAAGCAGTAACCGCCGGGGCCAACCCGATGGCCATCAAGCGTGGCATTGATAAGGCTGTGGAACTGGCTGTTGAAGAACTGAAAAAGCTGTCCAAACCAGTTTCTGGCGACATGATTGCCCAAGTGGGCCGCATCTCGGCCAATAGCGATTCCACCATCGGCGATGTGATTGCAGAAGCGATGAAGAAAGTGGGCAAAGATGGCGTGATCACGGTTGAAGAATCGAAGACCATGACCACTGAGTTACAGACCGTCGACGGCATGCAGTTCGATCGCGGCTATCTCTCCCCGTACTTTGTGAGCGACCCCGAGCGCATGGAATGCGTGCTGGAAGATCCTTACATTCTGATTCACGAAAAGAAGATCAGCAGCATGAAGGACATTCTTCCACTGCTGGAACAGATTGCCCGTTCCGGTAAGCCACTGTTGGTTATCTCAGAAGAAGTGGAAGGGGAAGCTCTGGCTACCCTGGTGGTCAACAAGCTGCGTGGGACCCTGAATGTTTGCGCGGTGAAGGCACCAGGCTTTGGCGATCGTCGCAAAGCTATGTTGGAAGATATCTCAATCCTCACTGGCGGCAAAGCCATTATGGAAGAGACTGGCATTAAGTTAGAAAGCATTCAGTTGGAAGATCTGGGCAGGGCCAAGCGGGTCACGGTGGATAAGGACAACACCACCATCATTGACGGCGCTGGTGTGGCAGCAAGCATTGCCGGTCGCATTAAGCAATTGCGCAATCAGGTTGAAGAAACAACTTCAGATTATGATCGTGAGAAATTGCAGGAACGGTTGGCAAAGCTGGCTGGCGGCGTGGCCATCATCAAAGTGGGCGCTGCTACAGAGACTGAAATGAAAGAGAAAAAGGCTCGCGTAGAGGATGCTTTGCATGCTACTCGGGCAGCCGTTGAGGAAGGAATTGTCCCAGGCGGTGGCGTTGCTCTGCTGCGCGCATCGGTGGTATTGGAAAACCTGAAGTTGGATGAAGATGAGCAGTTCGGTGTCACCATTGTGCGCCGCGCTTGTGAAGAGCCTATCCGCCAGATCGTATTGAATGGTGGAATTGAGGGTGCCATTGTTGTAGGAAAGGTGAAGAGCCAAAAAGATCCGAACTATGGTTACAACGCTTCCACGGATGAGTACGAAGACTTAGTCAAGGCCGGCGTAATTGATCCTACAAAAGTAACTCGCTCAGCATTGCAAAATGCCGCTTCCATTGCTTCGCTGATGCTTACAACAGAAGCGATGATCTGTTCGGCAGAAGACGAATAGTTCCTAAGTTGTTGTTGTCCTGGTGGGACGGAGCTTCGCAGTCCGTCCCACCAGGGAACGTTTCTAGTTTGATCGAAGTGCGAATCGAGCGGTACCCAAAACGACCAGTCCGATAAAGAGTCAAGTGAGGGGTATCGTTTTTAAGAAATCTACGCTCGATGTGGTGTTTAGCCTCCAAACGGTGCAATTCGGTTAGGGGTACTTTCAAACTCTTTGGTTGGGGGGCGCAGCATTCTTGTTTGAGGGTTAGTGGGTTGGAGTTAAGGTAGTTTCACGGAGATGCATGACTGGGACAGGTGCAGAGCATTTTGATTACACCGAGAGGGTCCATGATCCGAATCGATGTGCGCTAACCATAACTCATTGATTACTTGCCAGCTAATGTCCACAGTGTGAATGAAATTCTGGCTGACGGGACGCCCTTAAACTGCAAGCCAGTAGAGCGCGTACTGGGGAAAATGCGGTCGGACATTACGACTTCGCCATTGCCTGCGAAAATTTCAACGGAACTGCTATCCACCAGCACACGAACATTGCCGGGAACGCAGGGTGCGCGATGAATGCCCGGAAATTCCTTATTAAATCCGACGTTGCCGGAGTGGGTGCGATCCATGAAAAGCTTGTCTTTTTCAAAACCAACCAGAGTCTGTTCCCCTTCTGGACCAATTCGCAAACGTAATGAAGCATTGCTCAAATTGGTCTGTAATTCATAGGCAGTTGAGGCAAAGCGTTCCAATCGACGATTGGCTTGGGCGATGGTGACTTCGTGCATTTCAATTTTACGGCGGCGCAGTTTTGAAAGCTCAGCAACAGGAGTTTGCGCTAATCGGAGGCCATCTTTTGTTTGGCGAAGTGACAATGTTCGAGGGACGGTCATAATGCCTCGGAACGGGGAGGTGGGCTCTTCTCGGGCATACAGCCAATTGCTGAACCAGGCGATCCAGATTCGCCTTCCATCTTTCCTTGGTACATCGGAAAATGAAGTGCTGGCGTAGAAATCCTTTCCCCAATCGGCCCACAATTTCACATCTGCTGAATTGGAATTGCGAAAGTTCTTTCCATCAAACTCACCAATAAAATACTGGTTGCCTGACCCTCCGGCAGAAGCACCGGGGTTAACATTTACTGAAAGAACCCATTTAGAATTCCCGCTTTCACCGGAGACCGGCAGTGGGAAAAGGTCTGGACATTCCCAGGCTCCATTGGTTGCGCCTTGGGGGCCGAAATCACTTAATACATCCCATTTCTTCAGATCGGTTGACGCGAAAAAGCGAACCTTTTGTTCCAAGGGAATAGCCACTACCATCACCCATTTATCGGCATGGCGAAACACTTTGGGATCGCGAAAATCTTTCATGCCCAGATCGATTACGGGATTGGCGGCATATTTCTTCCAGGTGCGTCCCAAATCGTTGCTGACTGCAATGTGTTGCGTTTGCAATGCGGGAGTGTGGGAGGTATAAATTGCGATAAGGCAATCTGGTGATGCAATGCACAAGCCGCTGGTGTTGGGATCTACCACCACGCTACCGGAAAAAATCATGGCACCGTTTTCTTCGGCAAGCGCTATTGGAAGGTGATTCCAATGCAACAGATCTTTACTCACTGCATGACCCCAACTCATGTGTCCCCACACATCTCCGAATGGGTTGTATTGATAAAACAAGTGGTATTCGCCGCGATAGTAAACAGCGCCATTGGGATCGTTCGTCCAGTTCTTTGCCGGACTGAAGTGGAAGGTTGGGCGGAACTGTTCGCCGCTTGCGGTCAGCAGCGCCATTGAAGACAGGGCAAACAATAAAAGTCGCGTCATGGGATCGATCCGTATTGTCGCATGAAGCTGAAGCTCTGAAGCGAATCTGCGACGGCGCTATTCTTGCCACTGGTGGTTTCCTGGGATGACTGAACCGAAAGAATTCTGGAAAATTTCTCAGGGAATGGAAGATCATCGTCGATTTCAGAGTGATACAATTGCCCGTAACATGCATATGTTTTTAAAACTCGCAATGATCTCGTTGACGCTACTCGCAGCGGCGTACGGGCAGACAGCGGGGGACCGCTCAAAGACTGAATTTGAGGTGGTGTCCATCCGGGCCAATCCACCACGGACTGGCTTCCACTTTGCCGCCGAGAGTGGCGTGCCAGATTTGACCAATCCCGGCTTGTTTCGCTGTACCAACTGCACGCTGGCCGTATTAATCCGCAAGGCATTTGATCTTCAGAACTATCAGTTTCCTGGCAGATCGGCACTGGGCACCAACACGTTTGAGGTGATGGCCAAAATCCCTGTCGGGGCAACCCCTGACGATTTTCGAGCAATGCTGCAGAACGTTCTGAAAGACCGCTTCGGGCTTACGTTCCACTACAAAGAAAAGACCATGCGTGGGTACCATCTGGTGGTTGCTAAAAATGGGTCGAAACTAAAGGAATCGGCAGATAAGGCGCCGTCACCTGCGGGAGAAGACCCGAATCGCCAACGGAGTGCCGATCAGCACCAGACGGGTCAAGGACAAGGTCACGCACATAGCGGTTTGGTGACCATGTTCGGGTCGGCCACCTATCGCGACGACCATAAAACCACGGGCGATTTGGCCCAGATACTGTCTGACCAACTGGGCCTGCCGGTTGACGATCAAACCAATCTTCAGGGCAAGTATGACATTGTTCTGAAATGGGCCGGCGACCCCACGCAATCGGGTGGAAATCATGCTGAAGGCGGCGGCGCAGGACACGGGGATCATGGTGGCGGCGGTCCTCCCGGTGCACCGGGAGCGGCAGCATCAAGACGTGGTGAAGAATCTGGTCCCACCTTGTTTGAAGCACTGCAAGCGCAACTAGGGCTGAAGTTGGTCCCGTCAGAGCAAACGGTAGCCAGGACTTTCGTTGTGGATCACGCGGAGCAACTCCCCACGGCCAATTGACGTTGTCTGTGCACGGGCGGTGATGGAACTTGAACTGCCCGGATAGCCAGCCCTGCTACTCTAGTAATAAGCCCCAACGCATGTACCACTACGACATCGCTTTGAAGGAGCTCTTTCAGTCATTCGAAATCGGTTTGACAGAACGGTTGGCGGGCGTTGCTCCCGTCGAATGGCTCAATGTTGAATTATCGGAAACCCGCGCCCAGCGTGTTGATTTTGTCTGTCGCCTAGCCGATGGTGCCCTCTTCCACATGGAATTCCAGACTGGAAACGACCAGAAAATGGCAAATCGGATGCTCGATTATTTCGTGGCGCTTTATAAGAAATACGGATCGGGCCCTCGCCAGTTTGTACTGTACGCTGGCACCGAACCATTGAGGATGTCGGATCGCTTGGATCTGGCATCGTTGCAGTTCCACTATACGATTGTGGATATTGGCAACCTCAATGCGGAAGAGTTGTGGACCAGCCCCAGCATCGGTGACGTGATTCTTTCCATCTTATGTCGGCAACCCGATCCCAAAGTTCGGATCAACCGGATCATAGAAAGGCTTCGTGTGTTGGAACCAGAACTTCGAGAACGCGCCGCGCGGCTACTTCTGATACTCTCGTTCAAGAGGGACTTGTCCGAAATTGTTATTAAAGGAGTGGAAACCATGGCATTTACACTAAGCATAGACGACGACAAATTACTTCGACGATTCCATGACGATGGCGTGGAAATAGGGGTTGAGAGAGGGATTGTACAAGGGATTGAGAGAGGGATTGAACAAGGGATCGAGAAGGGTCGCAACGAAGGGGAAACTCATCTGCTTCGGATTCTGCTGCAGCAAAAATTCGGCCCATTGTCGCCCTACATGGAAGAGCGGTTGCAAACCGCTACGCAACCAGAACTGGACCACTGGGCCACTCGCATACTTTCTGCAACGACCATTGATGAAGTAATGCAGTAAGTTCTACAGCCCCACAAGATGCTGATCCCGAGGCTCACTTTGCTGGACCACTTGCTTGGGCACCACCACATCAAGCAGCACGCCACTGCCTTCGAATTGGCCAATCGTCAGTTCCCCACCAGCCGTACGAGCCCTGGCCCGCATACCCGTCATCCCCAAACCTTTGCGACCCGGTTCCACTTCAACTGGCAAGCCCCGGCCGTTATCGCCAATGGATAGGTGAATGGTATTGTCTTCCGCCATCAATCGAATTTCCACCTTGGTGGCACCCGAGTGACGGGCCACATTAGTC
>JAYWBH010000680.1:0-3447 GCA_043781815.1 Bryobacterales bacterium
GTTCTACTTATGCTTACGGATGCTTTACATTAACTCTTGACTAGATATATGAAAAGACCTTATAGTAGGGATAGTACTGTTGGTCTACTATCCGGTCACACTAGGAAGATCTGTGTTTAGCGCACAACCAACAATGCAAAATTTCGGAGGCAATACCAACGATGACAAAAATTAAATTATTATTAGCATTTTGCACACTAGGGTCCGTATCAGCATTCGCAGCGGTATGCGGTGGAACCGCCCCAGTCCAAAGTGCCAAACTTGACACATTACTAGGCAATACTTGCACGTTCACCGACGCAACGCTTACCTGGAGTCTAGGTAACTGGACATTCAACGATACCAACAGCGCGGGTTTTTTAGGGAGTCATGCCGCAGCATCTGACATCACCGTCACCTTTATAAAGATGTCGACCTTTTCTTATTCAGGTTTGACCCTGCCCGGAAACATTGCCGGAGTCTTTATACAGTACACCTACACCCCAACCGGTTCCAACAATAATTTCTTCAATACAACGACTTTGAATCCAGGAGCTGCTCAAAAGTCTTCGTTTAAGACTGGCTTCGGATTTGAACAGTTACAGGTTGCGCCCATTCCACCAATCTTCACCAATATGTTTGGGATTATTAATGCCTACACAGTAAGTGGGTCCACGGGTGCAGACGGCGTGCAGATGACCAAGAACTACCAGGATACAACCTGTCCTACTTGCCCAACCGGATTTGAAAACGTGGTTCTGTCAAAGAGTGGAACGAACGGCAATGCCATTTCAGTAACCACCTTAATTCCTCAACACGCCTTTTTCAACGTGAGTGACGACATCACCCTAAGCGCTGGCAGTTCCGTCCTGAATGGAGCACCAGCAGTTGCTAGCATTAACTTCTTCGGCAATGGTCAATACGTGACCCTTGGTGGAGCTGGCAACTTAGCTTCTCCTGAACCAGGAACAGTAGGACTCATTGGCGTAGGTTTGTTAGCACTTGGCGTTTTGAAGCGTCGCATGCGCAACTAGACAATTTCATCGAACCTCCTAATTCTTCAATGTAGAACGCCCAGCTTCGGCTGGGCATTTTTATTGTCTAAAAGCAGTTGCGAACAATGCGACGGGCAGCAGCCAAATCAGGGATTTCACCATCACCTAAAGCCTGCACCAACACATTACCAATTGCCGTAGCTTCCACTGGTCCAGCTACAACCTTTCGACCGGTGACTTGCGCCACTAAGCGATTCAGAAATTTGTTCTGCGACCCTCCCCCGACGATATGAATTACTTTGATATTGCGGCCAGTAAGGGACTCAATACTTTCCAGCACCTGTTTATAACGTTGCGCAAGGCTTTCTAAAATCACGCGAACCATTTGTCCAGGACTATCCGGAATCTGCTGGCCGCGCTGCCGGCACCAGGCCTCAATCTTGGCAGGCATGTTGCCTGGATGGAGGAAAGCATCCACGTCGATCAGAGCGGTGTTGGGCCGGGCTCCTTCAGCCATGCTGGTGAGTTCTTCGTAACTGTAGGTTTGACCATCGGCCATCCACGCCCTGCGGCATTCCTGAACCAACCACAGGCCCATAATATTCTTCAGCAGGCGAACCTTACCGCCATAGCCGATTTCGTTCGTCAGATTCAGCGCCATAGCTTCATCACTAACAATGGGATGATCAATTTCCACACCCATCAATGACCAGGTACCTGACGAGATATAGCACCAATCGTCACCAGCTTCAGCAGGCACGGCCACCACGGCACTGGCCGTATCATGACCAGCTGCGGCGTAAACAATGGTTCCGTCCAGGTTGTTTTCTTTCGCTAGCCAAGGTAGCAGGGGGCCCAGCTTTTCGCCGGGCTGAATGATTTCCGGCAGTATGTTTGCGGGGAGATTTAACTTGCTGAGAAGTTCATGAGCCCAACGTTTTTCCACTGGATTGTAGAATTGCGAAGTGCTGGCGATGGTCACTTCCGCACGTTGCACTCCGCTCAGCCAATAGTTAAATAGATCGGGCATGAACAGTAATCGCGATGCGGCATTGAGTGCAGGCGAAGCGAGTTGCTTCGTCACAAACAACTGGTTCAGGGAATTGATCTGCATAAACTGAATACCGGAATTGCGAAAGATAAATTCCTTTCCAGCCACGGCGCAGATTTTTTCCACGGAACCGTCGTTACGTGGATCACGATAGACTCGTGGGTTATCGAGCAGCGAACCGTCAGCACCCAGCAACCCAAAATCAACGCCCCAGGTATCCACGCCAATGCCATCAATGTGCAGGTTCCGATCGCGACCGGCGATGTGCAGGGCGTGTTGAATATCGTGAAACAGGCGCAGGGCATCCCAATGCAAGCCGGTGTCCAGGCGCACGGTGACGTTTGGAAAGCGATGGATTTCTTCCAACGTCAGGTGGCCTTGGTCAAGCGTCCCGACAATTGCCCGACCGCTTTCAGCGCCAAAGTCAAAGGCTAAGTATCGCTTCATAACTGGATGATCACTTTGCCGACCTGGTCTGTGTAATCGGTCAACATTTGGAAAGCATCCGGTGTTTTTTCAAGGGACAGGTGGTGCGTGACCAACATTTCCGATATATGGCCAGCGGCGATTAAGGCGAGCGCTTGCGCATCGTTATGATTGGAACGCTTGATGGTCTGAATGGAAACTTCCTTAGTCATGGCGGTATGCATGTCAATGTTCATGTTGAGCTCCGTTGGAATGCCGATCAGAACAAAGCGACCGGCAGGGCGAAGCGCGCCAATCCCCTGATTAATGGTTTCAACCGCAGCAGCAGCATCAAACACAATGTCCACTCCACGACCATGCGTAAGGTCCATGGCAGCATCGCGGAAGCTTTGGCGAGGCATTGCCACGGTATTGCTGAAACCCATAGCCTGGGCCTGTTTCAAGCGATGCGGAAGGCGGTCGCCAATGATAATCGTTGACGCTCCGGCTAGGCGTGCCAGAGTGGCGGTGAGCAATCCGATGGGACCAGCGCCGAAGATCGCCACGGTGTCGCCGAGCCGTACTGGAGTTAGTTCCAACACGTGGACGATGACCGCCAAAGGTTCAATGAGCGTGATCTGCGCCAGGCTTAAGGAGTCGGGAACGGGGAGGCAGTTCTTGGCAGGAACATTCAGGTAATCCTGGAAAAATCCTGGTGCGGAAACGCTGCCGTGGAATAACAGTTCATTGCAGTGGTTGTGGAAATTGGTTCGACAATACTCGCAGAGTCCGCAAGTGATGGCAGGTTCAATGGCCACGCGCTGGCCGATTTTCAGATCGGTAACACCGGCTCCCAGTGCGGCGATTTCCCCGGCAGGCTCATGCCCAAGAAGTCGCGGATAGGGAGTGTGGATGTGACCGACGCGGCCATCTTGAAACCAATGAAGGTCGCTGCCGCAGATGCCGACGGCGGTCACCTTGACGGTTACTTGTCCAGGAGGTGGATCAGGAGGTAGC
>JAYWBH010000681.1:0-10378 GCA_043781815.1 Bryobacterales bacterium
GGACATGCTCCCGGCACGTCACCCAGCGGAATGGGTAGGCCTGGGACGATGGTTACGGCAGGCCGGGCAGTTGGATCAGGCAACGCGATTGTTCCGTAAGGCACTCACCAGCGGGTTGGCCGATGAGCTGACGTGGCGCACCATGTGGGATTTAGCGGGACTGGAACGCAAGCTGGAAAAGCCCGATTCAGCACTGGCGTTATATGCCGAACTGGCCGGTGCCGATAATCCATTTCGACCAGCAGCTTGCGAAGAATTAGCCAAGCACTACGAACACAAAGAGCGGAATCCAGCCATGGCCATGGAGTTTGTTCTGATCGCCATGGAAGTGGAAGTGAACCCAGGCCTGGTCAAAAGGAAAGCTCGACTGGAAGCCAAAATGCACAAACCCCGTTCGCTCCGATTGTTGTAGCGTTAAGACCTTAAAACAACAGGTATCCCACCTACAAACTCCTACCGCGACCACAGTCCAACAGCACGCTCAGCACCCGAACCTTTGTAATAAGGCCCTCTAGAACCATTGGGCAGAATAGTCTTTTCATCCGTTCTCATTTGTGACAACATTTCCGCATTGAATTCCCTGGCATCTTTTAAATTAGCCCCGCGGAAATCTGCACCAAAGCAGTTTGCACCCTGAAAGCGAGCCCCCTCAAACACAGCATTCTGAAAAATGGACCCGCTCAACTTCGCTTCCCGAAAATCGGCCAGTTGAAAATTTGCTTCACGAAAATTGCTGCGTTCCAATTTCGCCCGGTTGAACTTTCCATTGGTGAAATTGGCTCGTAGCAGTTCACAATCCTGAACCGTGGCGCTGGCAAAGCTGGAACCAACGGCACTGCTATTCACAAACCGGCTAAATTGTATCTGGGCGTTATAAAACAACGATCCATCCAGATTGGCTGAGCTAAACTGACAACGGAAAACCCTTGCATGATGCCAACCGGTACCGTTCAGTTCGGCCTCCGAAAAATCTGCCTCGTTTAACTTAGCTTCCAACAACCGGGCACCTTCCATTCTCGCCCTCCGAAAATTGACCATCCCCAGCGAACATTCCGAAAGATTCGCCCAGCGTAGCCAAGCCCCTTCACAGTTCGCATTTGCCAAGTCCGCTGCAGTAAGGTCTGCCTGCATCAACATTGCCTGCCGAAAGTCCGCGTGACCCAACATCGCCCCGGACAAATTAGCACCCACCAAATCGACGTTGATCCAGTTGGTGCTACGCAGAATGGCCCTGGAAAAGTTCCTGTTTGCCAACTTTAATCCGTTGAAACTTCCCCCCGTAAAATCAGCCCGAACGCCCTCTGGCTTCTTCTCCAGCCATGCCCCGTGAGCCATTAATCCTGACTCCAAGGACTTTCCAGCCACCATTACATCCCGGACAGTAGAAATTTCAGGTTGTTCAGCAAGAGTACTCATCGCAAAGAATCTTATCGCCCTGATGGCGAACAGTTTTAAGTCCCTGTATGCTAAATCTTGAACTATGTCAGATCGAATCCCAAGAAGACGCTGGATCCAATCCCTAACCGCTGCAGTCCCGGCCGCAGCAGCCATGGCTACCTCACAGCCTGCCCAGGCCCAATCAGCGCCACCAGCGGCACCTGCAACCGAACGCCCCACCCTGGACGTCACCGGTCTTGATTCCGTCGGCGAACCGACACTTCATTTCTTCACCAAAGATCAATTCTCAGCCCTGCGTCGGCTAGGTGATTTACTACTGCCGCCTAATGGGTCCGTTCCCGGTGCCGTAGCCGCTGAAGCTCCTGAATTTCTGGATTTCTACCTTTCCCAATCCACACCGGAGCACAAGCTGCGCTACCAAATGGGTCTGGACCGCTTGAACCAGGAAGCCCGTAATCGTCGATTAACTGGCTTTGGCGAAATTGACCCGCAACAAGCCGCGCCTCTGCTGGTCTCACTTCTGGAACCTTGGACCTACCATCCGCCAAAAGATGAATTTGCCCGATTCCTGCGTGAAGCCAAGGACGATTTCTTCCGCGCCACCGTTAATTCCAAGCAGTATGCCGACGTGCAAAGCGGACGCCGTCGCGGTGCTGGCCAAAATCCGTACTGGCACCTACTGGACTAAAAAAGGACACCAACCGATATGAAAACCGATCATGATGTTCTTATTATTGGGTCAGGAGCTTCCGGCGGTATGGCCGCGTACACTTTGGCAAAAGCCGGCGTGAAATGCCTGATGCTGGATGCCGGACCTTCCGTGGATTTTGAAAAGCAGCGCTCCATGAAATCGGCGTGGGAGCTCCCCTACCGCAACTTCAACCGACCCAATCGTTTTCCCCACATCACCCAAGCTTCTGAGTTCGATGCGAATTTATGGATTGACGAAGAAAAGAATCCTTACACCCACCCCGAAGGCGACCCCTATTATTGGGTTCGCATCCGCATGATCGGCGGGAAAATGAATCGTTGGGGGCGGGCTAGTTGGCGGCTGTCCAATTTTGAATTCAAAGGGAAGGATCATGATGGGCACGGCGATAACTGGCCTATTTCTTTGCAAGACCTTTCGCCGTTTTATGATCGTTGTGAGCCCCTATTTCGTGTCTCTGGACGCAACGAAGGCTTACCCCAACTGCCCGATGGAAACCTGATTGCCGACCAGAGCAGCGATAGCCTTAGTATCCAACGCTTCATTGAATCGGCGAAAAAGTTGGGCGTTCCCACCACCAAAGCTCGCCGGGCAACCGGTACATTGGCCAGTTCTTTGAATCTCCTATTGCCCGATGCCCTGGCCACCGGAAATCTGCAAGTGGTGCCCGATGCGATTGTGCGGGAAATCACGGTAGACCCTAAAACCGGTCTGGTGAATGGGGCAAATTTTGTGGATCGCCGCAACAAGCGCGATTACCACGTCCCTGCCAAAATAATTATCCTGGGCGCATCCACGTTGGAATCGACCCGGCTTTTATTGAATTCCACCTCTCCGCACTTTTCTACCGGCCTGGCCAATTCCAGCGGCGTGCTTGGTCAATATCTGTTCGATCAGATCTACGTGAAAAACACCGTCACCGCCGTGGTTCCTGAAGCTCGCGCAGGCAAAGCACCTAAAAACCTGATGGGCGGGGGCGGCTACATTGTGCGATTCCGCAATATAAAGGAAAAGCATCACAAATTTCTGCGTGGCTATACCTACGATTTTTACAGCGGCGGCGGTCCCCAACCAGCGCAAATCAACGCCTACGGTGCCGATTTCTACAAGAAGTTCCAGGATGTGAACGGTACCTGCTTTGGCATGACCACCATGGGCGAAGTGCTGGCCCGCAAAGAAAATCATGTGCGAATCAACCCAGATTTGAAGGATGCCTGGGGAATCCCTTGTTTACACATTCAACATCGCTATACCAGCAACGAATACAACATGGCCGAAGACGCCATGAATATGGGCATTGAGATGGCCAAAGGGGCTGGATTTGAAATTTTAGCAGCTCATAAGGAAGTCGTTCCGCCTGGTGAAAGCATCCATGAATTAGGGACGTGTCGCATGGGCGCTGACGCCAAAACCAGTGTGCTGAACAAGTGGAACCAAACTCACGACGTGAAGAATCTGTTTGTAGTGGACGGGTCCAGTTTCGTCAGCGGGGGCGCGCAAAATCCAACGTTGACTATCCTATCGCTTACCATGCGGGCCAGCGAGTATATTCTGGAACAGAAGCGCAAAGGTGATCTGTAAATGGATTGGGTCTCAGTACTGTTTCTGGCCTTTTTTCAAACGGCAGCACCAGGTCCAGAGCAGCCCATTGCTTACAGCCATAAGACCCATCTATCGATGGGGATGAAGTGTAAGGATTGTCATGAAAACAAGGATCCCGGCGAAATCATGGGGATTCCGGTGACCGCAAAGTGCATGACATGCCATCAAAGCATCAAGAAGGACTCTCCGCAAATCGCGAAACTGGCCGAGTTTCATGCAGCCAAACGCAATGTTCCCTGGCAACGCATTTATCAGCTTCCCG
This sequence comes from Bryobacterales bacterium, assembly GCA_043781815.1. Lineage (GTDB taxonomy): Bacteria > Acidobacteriota > Terriglobia > Bryobacterales > Bryobacteraceae > JANXSF01. Next base: position 3,972 of record JAYWBH010000681.1, read on the forward strand.
GATATGTATTTTTTAGCCATCGCACGCATATGGAAAAGGGCACCGAGTGTAAGACCTGTCACGGCGAAGTTGCCCAACGCGACAAAATGTTCAAAGAAGTGGGCATTGCCATGGGAGATTGCATGGAGTGCCACCGGCAAAACAAGGTGTCCAACGACTGCACCTATTGTCACGAATCGCGTCAGTAGGACCCAACAGCGTGTCACACCAACACACGATAACCGACTCTTGCAGCCTCTAACTGATTGACAATAAACAGCCTTGCACTTGGCATCCAAACTGCTTAACTTATGGACAGGTGAATATGCGGTTCCTGGCAATTATATTGGTGACGATGGCAAGCGTGGGAGCAACCACGTTGGAACGTCTGTCCATGGACCAGATGATCGCGCAATCCACCTACATTGTTCGGGCTCGCGTTCAAGGTGGCACGGGAATTCTTTCCGGTCGTACAATTTACACCAAGTTTTCGCTGCAAGTCACTGAAAAGTTGAAGGGTTCCAGCACCGCCAACTTGGACGTTCTTGTTCCTGGCGGGTCTGCCAACGGACTTTCGCAATCGGTTGCAGGAGCTCCCAAACTGGTTGCCAATTCAGAAATGGTCTTATTCCTGTGGAAATCTCCGAAGGGTCTGATCCACGTTATTGGGATGCAACAGGGCGCGTTTGACATCCAAAAAGACGCTTTGGGCGCGCAATTCATCTCCAGAAACGCCATTTCTGATGCAATTATGCTCGAAAAAGCGACATTAGTGCCACAAAATGACACCGGTTTCAGGATGTCGCTGGCCGAATTGCGCAGTCGAATCGGCGCGGGGAAAGAGTAGTTATGCAAGCCATCAAACGAGTAGCAGCACTGGTAGCGGGCATGGTTCTGCTATCGTCTGCGGCTGACGCATATTACTTTTTTGTTCACTATACAAACCGAGTTGGACCCTTCAATCCGATTGTGGAACGGTTCGACCTGAATGCATTGCCGGAAAAAACCGTTACGTTTTTGATTTCCGATCAGGGCCCAACAAAGTACGCTGACGGCGATAATTATCAGGCAGTGGTGAGCCAGATTCGGGCTGCGGCAAACATTTGGAACGCGGTGGAAACTTCTGATCTGCGGGTCCGTTTTGGCGGTTTTCTAAGCAATTCCATCCCACAAAATACACCGGGAATCGATGTGATTTTCGACGATCTGGAACCAGGAGTTTTCGGTCGTGGCGGTCCTATTGTGAAGGGTGACCAAGTGTTTTTGGCAACAGGCAACTACGTCCCCATTCTTCGATCTCAAGTGATCCTTCGTAAAGATGCTTCGCTTCGGCCATCGTGGACGGAAGCCTTTTTTCAAACGGCAGTTCATGAACTGGGGCATGCATTGGGATTGCAACATTCCACTTCGGCTGGCGCGATGAGCCAGGAATTGCAGCGAACAACCACCAAAACTGTACCACTGACTTTCGACGATATCGCAGGCATCTCCACTCTTTATCCCACCCAGGCAGCGAAAGATACATTCGGCTCCATCACCGGGAGGGTCACCAATAATGGTGCAGCAGTGGCCTTAGCAAGCGTCACCGCCATTGTGGCCAAGGGTCCGGCGATCAGTGCTTACACTAATCCCGATGGCACTTACAGGATTGACGGTTTGCCTGTTGGCTCCTACAATCTGTATGTCAGCCCGCTGCCACCAACCATTGGATTGGTGCTGCCCAAAGACAATTTGAACCGGGACATGGACAGGAGTCCTGATTTCGATAGCGTCTTCTATCCGGGAACAAAGACTCCCAGTTCCATCACGAATGTTTCCGCAGGGCAAGCTGCCGATCCTCAAAATTTCTCAGTGCAACGGCGCGCTTCGCTTACCCTCTATGATGTCCTGACCTACAGTTATCCGGGCCAGCTTTTTATTCGTCCGGCCCATTTGAACACGGCAGGGAACCGCTATTTTTCATACGCGATTGGCGAAGGCCTTCTGCAGAACGGGCAAGTGGCTGCGGGCCTACAACTATCTATGTTGGGCGAAGATCTAACAGCCAGCAACCTGAGAGCTGCCACAGTGGATTACCTGCAAGTGGATTGGACAGCGAAACCATTGATCAACGACGGTCCAGAGCACTTGGTCTTCACCCGCAATGGTGAGCTCTACATTCTGCCTAATGGATTACATATTGTTTCCCGTCAACCGCCTTCCATTACTTCACTGGCTATCGTTCAGGATTCGGCAGTGATTACTGGTGCCAATTTGACGATGAGTACGAAAATTTTGTTTGATGGCACGGCTGCTCTGAACAAGTCTGTGGATGAACTGGGTAGATTGGTGGTCACATTGCCGTCTGCACCCAGCGGGTACCGGGCTTTTGTCACGGCTGCCAATCCCGATGGTCAAAGCTCATTGTTCGTGCAAGCTCCGGTAACTTTTCTCTACGAAGGAACAGAGAATTCGTCGATTGTGGCACCGAATACTTCCCTGCCCTCAGCGTCGGAATCGGTGATTGAGGTGACCGGAATCAATGTGTCCTTCGATGCCCAAACGACTGTCGGTTTTTCTACAACCGATCTGTTTGTAAAGCGGGTATGGGTGGTGAATCCGAATCGCCTTCTGGTCACCGTGGCCGTTGCCCCCAACACCCAGGCAGGCACCTACGCCATGCGCGTTTCCACTGGCCTGCGTACCTTCACGCAAGCACTGGGAATTACTGTAGTGGCACCTAATCCACGCCAATTGACTATTTCCGTACCAAGCAATGTGCAGTCGTATCAACCGGGATCGACAGGAGTTTTGAATGTCCTGAACCTGCCGGAAAATCCCCTCAATCTGGTTTTGTTCATCAACAATCAACAGGTGGCCGTAACTGTCCTGGGTGGCTCTGTCAGCTTCCCCATGCCAGCGGGTCTATCTACGGGTCCGGCAGTTGCGCGGTTGCAGTATAACGGCGATGTGAGCCAACCGACGGTGCTGAATGTTGCACCACTCACTCTGATTACTTCCCTGATCGCCGGTCCAGGAATTGTTGTTGATTCCAATCGGCCAGCACGGGTGGGGGAACTGCTTGGCATGATTGTTACGGGCATCCCTGAAAGCCTTGGCACACCGAAACAAGTGGTCATCAACATTGCCGGAATTGAGCACAAGCCGGTGAGTGCGTTTCTATTCGGGTCGGCGATGCAGTTGCAGTTCTTCCTGAAGAACGAAGTTGTGAATGGAGTGCAGCCGATGACGGTTACACTCGATTCCATTACGACGCCAGTCTACAATCTACCCGTTCAAAAATAATTTGCTTACGCAGCATCCGGTGTGAAAGGATGTTTGGCTTGGTAACAGGCTAACAACTCTGTTACTGAGATACCGTTGATGGTCATCCCATCGGTCAGGCTCTGGACAATGGACGCGCCCTTTAGATTCGCATAGGTGATCCGTAGTCCAGAGAGATTGACGTTGTTGAGGGTTGTTCCCGTCAAATTGACATCATCAAAGACAGCGCTGGCAAGATTCACATTGATGAATGTGGACCCGGACATGTCGCTATCGTTAGCATCTACTCGCCGCATTTTCGACTCCTTGAATTACTTGCCGCTGCTCAACTTCCGGAAGTAATCGGCCACAGCCTGAGCATAGCCTGCGGGAACTTTATCGGATGCCGGGGTCCGTACTTGCCCCTTCACTGAATCGTCTACCTGACGTCGTAATGACAGCTCTAAATGTTCCAGCGATGGAAGCAGTTGCGTGCGGATCTTTTCAATCAATTCCGGGTTGCCCTTGAATTGCTTGGGATCAATGTCGCGAATCTCTTGCAACAGCCGCTCGATTTCCTTGGACATTTCCGCCGACTCCACATCCTTACCTTGACCCAGAGCTTGACGAAGCTCATTCAGATTGCGGGCACCGTCGCGCAGTGCGCCTTCCATAGCAGTTGTATTGAACGGGACATCGCCGCGATTCATTGCACCATAGCCATTGCCACCAAAATTGTCGCGACCCGGATTTCCAAATGCCCCGGTGCCACCACCCTGTTGGTTCCCGCCGCCTGCACGTTGTCCGCCACCTTGACCCTGTTGGCCACCCTGACCTTGCCCTTGTCCCTGACCTGGTTGACCCTGGCCTTGGCCCTGACCTTCACCTTGGCCTGGTTGCTGACCTTGGCCTTGTTGTCCGGGCTGATTACCAGCCTGTTGTCCATTCTGTCCTGGCTTGCCCTGCTGGCCCTGACCTTGCTGACCAGGCTGATTGCCAGCCTGTTGGCCTGGTTGTTGCCCCTGACTCTTGCCTTGCTGTTGGCCTCTGGCGGCCTGAGCCATACTCTCCATCTGCTCGCGAAGTTTCTCAACGCCCGCTAAGCCCTTTTCCTTGTCCGACCCGCCACGGCTTTGACCGTTCATCGATTTTTCGGCTTGCTGCATCATTTCACGCAGCTTGTCCAAATCGGCCGTGACCATATCTTCACGCGAACGCACATACGCCCCAAAACCATTCTTGATGTTTTCAGCGTTGTACTTCATGCGCAAGCCCAACTGGTCCTGTTGGATAAGGTTTAAGCCTTCCCGAACCTTGCCAGCCGCTTCACCTTTACCGTTGTTCAGTTCCCGCAATGCATCCTGCATGCTGCGTTCTAAACCCTGCAATTTCTCCTGCAGCTTTTCTTTTTCCTGACCCAAAGCCGCGCTCTGCGCACGATCTGCGCTGGGCGTAGGTTGTCCACTGGGAGTATTGGGGAAAGTCTGTTTCATCCGTTCAGAAAAATCACGCTGCTTATCGGCCAAGTCTGACGCACGCTGGGAAAGCTCGTGCACTTTATCTGAAGTCTGCTGACCGCGCATGCCGCCCAACAAATTCTTCGCTTCATTCAAACGTTCCGCCGCACGTCGGGCATCCGCAGCCGATTGCGCAGTCTCTCCGCCTTGCTTGGAATCACCCGCCCGCTGCATGTCCTTGGTAGCGGCATCTAACCGCTCCAACGCCTGCTTCAGGCGCGGATCCACTTCATTGGCACCAGCCATATCGCGCAGACGTTCTCTGGTGGGCGAATTCGGCTTGGGTTGCTGCTGCTGCTGTTGCTGATTCCGGTTCCCCGCTTGCTGCTGCTGTTGCTGCTGGGACTGCGGCGATCCAGACTGCTGACCTTGTTGACCCTGCTGGCCTTGCTGACCTTGTTGCCCGCTGCTGGACGATTGCGATTGCGATTGAGACTGCGATTGAGATTGGGACTGGGAACTTTCCGATCCGCGTGACAATTGCTCCATCTGTTTCTTCAATTCCTCCGCCTGACGACGCAGCATATCCTGCTGCCAGCGCTGTTCAAACGATTGCGGACTCTTCTGCCGTGCATCGGCCAGTTCTTCCTGCTTCCGTGCCAGCTGCTTCAATTTTTCCAGAGCCTCATCCACTTCCTTGGCCTTCTGTTCTGAAGAAGCTTGTTGCCCGGTTTCGAATTGATTTTTTTCGGTATCCAGTTCTAAGTCGAACAGACTTTCCAGTTCCCGACCGGCGCCACCACCGCCGCCCCCGCCACCACCTTTGCTTCCAAAGGCAACTTGGATCTGCTTGAAGATGGCTTCAGCGCGCATTAAATGCTGCAAAGCTTTTTGCTGATCGGCCAGCGAAGGTTGCAACTTAGCCACCTTCAACTTGTCCACTGCGCCAGCCATGGCCTTCACCGCTTCATCCATGTTCTTGGCGAACTGTTCAAATTCCTGATTGCCGCCGGTCAACTCACGGCTGCGCATTCTCTTGGCCAGGCTCTTGGCCTGCTCACTCAATTTTGCTTCCTGTTCACTCAGGAACTTGGCGTTTTCCTGCTGTTGTGCGGGTGTCGAAAAGTGATTGCGGATCTGGTTCCAGGTAGCGGAAATAATTTCCTTCTGACGTTCAGAAACTTTCGAGTCCTGCCCGCCTTCCCCACCACCACCTCCGCCGCCCCCTTGCTGGGACTGTGAATATTCCTTTTCATAAGGCTGCGCTTCCAGAAAATACATATCCGTCTGCGCAGTGGTCTTCGCATCGCGGGCAGTTGCGTAGAAACTCACCACGTCACCGGGAACCATGGAAAAGTCTTCCAGGGACAACATGGTTTTGGCGTGAATTTCCTTACCGCCCTTGCCTAAAACAACACTCTTTTCTTCGCCACCGTTCACTGAGTAATGCAGTGTCACATCCTGCAAGCCATAATCATCGGTAGCTTCAATTTCAAAGGGAACCTCTTCAATGGGGCTCACCTTCAAATCCCGCCCAGGCTTGCGAACACGCAACGTGGGTTCCGTATCTTTGCGCGCTTCAATAAAATAATCGTCAGTCAAACGTACGGGCTGGCCGTCATCCATCGCCGCAATATAGTAGAGCCCATCTTTCTGAATAGGTACACGAGCTTCTAACCAATTTCCTTCCTTGGCCTTCACTTCAATCTTCTTGCCATCATCCAGCAT
>JAYWBH010000682.1:0-10369 GCA_043781815.1 Bryobacterales bacterium
GCTTTCAAGCTATCGACATAATATTTGGCACCGGGACGATGGCGTGATTCCAAAATTTGCTTCACCTGAGCCATGGCACTTTCCACATCGTCGGGATCGCGAACCTGAACGTACATTGGGTCTATGCGTTCTTCCGGTGAAAAATATCGTAGAACGGTGATGGGGGTGAGAATGGTTTCCGTCATGATCTCTGAAAGACCATAACTTTCCGTTTTCTCTTTGAACGTCCCAATGACGGTGAATTGCAGGCCATGCAGCTTGATGATCTGGCCCAAAGAAGCTTGTTGACCGCCGTACATCCGGTTTGCCAGCCGCTGGGTAAGGCAGGCCACTCTGCGTCGCATAGCAACATCGTCGGCACTCATGAATCGACCAGACAGCAGCACCAGGTTTCGCACGGCGGAATAATATTCATCCGACCCGATAATGGAAATATCCTGTTCTTTGCCTTGGATCATGATGCGATCGCCGCTGCTCATAATCCCGGTGGCCGCTATAATCCGGTTACCCAAACCTTGCCGCATTGCTTCCACATCGGCGATCTTGACGTAGTCCGCATCAACCACTGAGCCACCCGATCGGTTGCCAACTTGATAGTAAGCGAAGATTACATTTGAGCCCAGACCACGAATCTGTTCCAGAATATAATCCCGACTGGTCATGGAAATAGTGACCACCAGGATAACGGAGGCGTTGCCAATGACAAGCCCAAGCGCTGTCAAAAATGTGCGAACTTTATTCGCTTGTAGGGCGTTGAAGCTGAACCGAAGTATGTCTGGGCTAAAGAAATTCACCGTGGGCTAGGCACCGCTTTCGGCTTGCTTCAAAAGTTTTTCAGCATCGGCACGAGACGGCAAATCAGGTGTAAGAGGCGATTGCATGTAGATCTTCAACAGCCGTTTGGCTTCATTCAAATCACGTTTAGATCTGATCAACACGCTAGCTTGTTCAAACAATACTTTGGGATCGCTGGGGGAGATAATTGCGGCTTGCTTCAACAACGAATCTGCCTCGCGAACCCTACCTTGGCGGAACATGAACTTCGCCAAATCAAGAATGCGGCCCACTTGTCGGGGAGCAAGATCGGCAGCCCGTCGAAACTGTTGTTCGGCAGTGCCGAATTCTTTACGCTTCTCAGCGATTTGGGCCAGCGCGAAATGAAATTCTGCAGAATCGTAATCTTTGATTTTGGGCAACAGTGCCGTGGCCTTATCCAAGCCGCCACCTAGGAAACCAGGGGCCTGCAAGTAGTAATCGAAAAGATCATTGAGTGCATCGCCGTTTTTGGGGTCTAACTGGACAGCCTTCTCAAAATTCTGACGAGCTTTACCGGCATACGTGGGCGCAGTGAGTGGATTCCCCGACTCGGCTCGACGGCCATAGGCGCGTCCCAGCCACAGATAATATTCGGAATTGTTAGAATCCTGCTCGGCACCTTTGTGTAAGAAATCGCAAGCCTTCTTGAAATCACCCAGCATGTAATAGCTCTTGCCAATCAACAGATTGGCTTTCAATGGCTTCACCGGAAGGCTGACTACCGCATCCAGGGCACCTTGGTAATCGGTGCGATTGTAGGCGTTGGTAGCTCGGGCTAATTGATCGGCTGGAGTGGAACCGGCGCTGAAAAGCAGACTTCCTGGTGCCAGAAGTAGTAAAACGAAAAATAACTGTTGATAGAATGAACTCATTAATATCCCTGAACTGTACTACTATTGTAATCGATATCTTTTAGATGCGTTATGAATGAGAAACGATTCTGGTCTGCGCAATAGCGGTATGTATCTGTCTACGAAATCTGTGCGGCTTTGGTTTCGTAACCCAAAGTTTGTTTACGGCGTCTCATCTGCTTGAGGGGATGTAGTATCCTCGATAGGAAAGTTATTTTCCCCCCTTGGAGGATTTTTGCTATGACAGCAATGAAGAAATTGGTTGGGCTGACGGCCCTGAGCATGTTGTTTGTAGGTGGCGCACTGGCCCAAACAACTTCGCTTGAGGGGGACGTTAAAGGCGACGATGGCAAGCCCCTGATTGGTGCCATGATCAAGTTGGAACGGACGGACATCAAGGGCAACTATAAGGTAAAAACCGATAAGAAAGGTCATTGGTTCCACGCTGGCCTGCCCATTGGTACCTATAATATTTCGTGCGAAGTAGATGGTGTGGTGAAGGATACCGTAAAGGGTGTTCGGTCTCGAATGGGTGACCCGCTGCCTATCAATTTCGACCTGCAGAAAATGGCAAACGCGACCAAAACTCGTCAGGAAGCTGTGGCCAAAGCAGCCGAATCGGGATTGCCGCTGACCAAAGAACAATCGCGTGAAATGTCGAAGGAAGAGAAGGAAGCCATAGAAAAAGCAGTGAAAGAACGTACTGCAGCAATGGCCAAGAACAAAGATTTGAACGACGCTTTCAACGAAGGCATGGAAACGCTGAAGAACAAGCAGTACGATGTCTCAGTGAAAGCTTTTGAGAAAGCAGCGGCTCAAGATCCCAAGCAGTTTGTTGTTTGGGCAAATATGGCTGAAGCCTACACTGGCTTGGCTACAACTTTACAAGGCGCTGAAAAAGAAGCAGCAGCCCAGAAGAGCTACGATGCTTTTTCTAAGGCGATTGAAATTAAGCCGGATGACGCTGGAACGCACAATAACTTCGCTTTAGCCTATGCCAAAGGCGGCAAGTTTCCAGAAGCAGAAGCCGAATTGGATAAGGCTGCGGCGATTGATCCTGCCGGTGCTGGTAAGTATTACTTCAACCTGGGAGCAGTGCTGACCAACACGGGCAAACTGGAACCAGCATCCAGCGCATTTAAGAAGGCCATTGATCGCGATCCCAACTATGCCGAGGCTCACTACCAATACGGTATGAGTCTTGCGTCGAAATTAACCATGACTGCCGACGGGAAGAAAATTATTCCTCCGGCGGGTATGCGGGAATCGTTTGAAACTTATTTGAAGCTTTCTCCTACTGGTGTAAACGCGCCTGGGGCAAAAGGAATGCTAGAGCAAATGGAAAGCAGTATTGAAACGAAATACGTCAATCCTGACGCGCCCAAAAAGGGTGGGGCTACAAAAAAGAAGTAGTCTTTCAGACAGTCGGGGCGTCTACTTGTTAGGCGCTCCGATTGCGTTGGCAGGAGGGTAATTAGCTATGCTTCGTGTGCTTTTCGGACTGATTGCCGCCATCTTCATGATCTCCGCATTGCGCGCGGTAATCGGATCAGTTGCCCGTTTGTTCACCTCCACCGTCTTTTCTCAATCCACACCTTCCAATGGACCAACCATGCGTCCACGCGCTGCCGAACCGGCGTCACAAGTTCTGAGACGATGCGCCCAATGCGGCACATTCACACCAGAATCAACCACCAAACGTGTAGGCAAATCCGAAGCACCCGTATATTTTTGTTCCGCAGAATGTCTGCAAAAAAGCGCCGCCAAGGCCAGCTAACCCGCGTTTTAATTCGGGGCCGTGTTCCCATGTCCCCTCTTTAAAAGTCGATGTGGATGTCCATAATTTCCGCCATAATAGTGAGCGGAGAAAGAATCAGCGAATGCGTTTGGAGCACCTTGCGACCGGGTTAGGCTGTCAATTGGTGGGAGATCCCACATTGGAAATCAGCGGATTGGCAGGCATGGAACAGGCCGCTTGCGGGCAACTAACATTCCTTGCCAATCCAAAATATGCATCGAAAGTGAAGCTTACCAAAGCCAGTGCGATTCTGGTGGCAGAACCCATTCCAGGGCTCTCTATCGCCTGTCTGGTTAGCGCAAATCCTTATCACGATTTTGCCAGAGCCTTGGCCATGTTCTATCAGCCACCGCAACCGACTCTGGGTATCAGCCCGCTTGCTTACGTTGATCCATCCGCCCAAATTGGTGAAGGCGCTTCCATCGGACCATTTTGCGCCGTCGGCCCGAACGTGATCATTGGCAGCAATGCCGTGCTGCATCCCAGCGTCGTGATCTATGAAGGGGCCAGGATTGGAGATGATTTTCTGGCGCATTCCCACAGCGTTGTTCGCGAATTCTGTCGTATTGGCCATCGTGTAATTTTGCAAAATAGCGTGGTGATTGGCGGTGACGGCTTCGGTTTTGCAAAGACCAAAGAGGGAACGCAATTCAAGATTGTGCAAAGCGGCTTTGTGGTGATTGAAGACGATGTGGAAGTTCAATCGCTTTCCGCAATTGACCGGGCTACCATGGGCGAGACTCGCGTAAAGCGTGGTGCCAAGATCGACAATCTGGTGCAGATTGGCCATGCATCAGTTGTTGGTGAAGACAATATTATCTGTGCTCAGGTTGGTTTGGCTGGCAGCACGATTCTTGGCAATAATGTGTTGTTAGCGGGTCAGGTGGGGGTTTCAGGACACTTGACCATCAACGACAACGCCGTCATCTACGCTCAAAGTGGCATTGGTCACGATGTGGCGAAAGGCGCTGTTGTTTCCGGCTCACCTGCATTTGACAGTCGCCAATGGCTGCGATCCATCACAGCGTTCCCTAAATTGGCTGATCTTTTGAAGACAGTGCGACAATTGGAAAAACGCATTTCAGAACTTGAATTGAGAGAACAAAAAGAAAATGGATAACCCTCCAGAACAGCATCGTCATCCTTTGGCTTACGAGGATGATGCGTTCATGAATACGCCCAGCGCTCGATCGCTGCGGATTCTTTCTGAATACTTGAAGCCGTTGAACACCTTTCGCCAGCAAAGAATCCGTGACACCATTGTGTTCTTCGGTTCTGCCAGAGTGAAAGAAGATGGTCCACTGGCCCAGTATTATCACGAGGCTCGTGAGCTTTCCCGTTTGTTGACGGAATGGTGCGAGACTTTTGAAAATCCTAACCATCGCTTTGTAGTGTGCACTGGCGGCGGTCCGGGCATCATGGAAGCCGCTAATCGCGGTGCAAACGATGCCAAGGGAAAGACGGTTGGGCTCAATATCAGGCTCCCTTTTGAACAGCTCCCCAATCCATTTATCACGCCGGAATTGAGCTTTGAATTTCATTACTTTTTCATGCGCAAATTCTGGTTTGCATACTTGGCCAAAGCGCTAGTAGTGTTCCCCGGCGGCTTTGGCACGATGGATGAACTGTTTGAGGTGCTGACACTTTCCCAAACCAAGAAACTGCACAAGAACATGATCACGATTCTTTACGGATCCAAATTCTGGAAGGAAGTTGTGAATTTTGATGCACTGATCAAGCACGGCGTGATTAGTGCAGAGGACATGCAGTTATTCCGTTTTGTGGATAGCCCAGCGGAAGCGTTTATCGTATTGCAGCAATTTTTAACAGAGAACTATCTTAACCCCCAAAAGCCACTCCCCAAGCAGGAATTGGAGACGCCAGCGATTGCCGAATCTCTAAAATAGAATGATCACTGAGCCTCCCTGCTTGAAACCTACTCCGTGGCAAACTCTTCGACCTTTTTTAGGACGACCGGAAATTGCTTTGATCGTTTCGCTGGGCATTTGGATAGTTGTGCAATGGCTATTTCCACAAACAATTCTGCGGGTTTTGTTCCAGGTGGCAGTCATTGTTCTTGCTTTGTGGGTCACCATTCGGATCGTTAGACGGGGCTTACGCATGATGATTTGGCGGCTACGAAACCGCCTGATTGTGGCTTACTTGTTCATGGCCGTGGTCCCCATTTTGCTGTTGTTCCTTGCCGCTGAAATCGGTGCTTTATTTCTTTCAGAACAAGTGGCCATTTACCTGATTTCCACTGAGTTTGACCGCCACGTTTCTCAAGTAAAATTCACTGCGCAATCGTTGATCCGCATGGAGCAGGCAGGCAGGCACGATGCCGCTTTGCGGGTGGAGGCTTCACTGGAAGATCGCTTCCCAGGTGCGGAATTTTTATTGACCAAGGCCGATGTGCCGCTTCTTCCCGCCCAACCAGAATTGGCGCATCCACCACGAGGCTGGAAAGACGCTTCCGGATTGATTGTTAAGGATGGATACCTTTACATTTGGGCACATCAAATTTCCGACCAATTTGAAGTGACGCTGCTTACTCCCATCACGCCGAATTTCTTAGCTGCCTTGGTTCGTAATTTGGGCAAGGTGACAATTATTGGAGGGAATGGGGCGGGATCCATGATGCGCTTACACGATCAGGATTCGACCGTCAGCCCGGTGAGCAACGAAACTCCGCCAGCCATGAACAAGCTGGATTTGTTCATCAGTCATTACAAAATAATGCCGACTGCCTTGTGGGATTCTCCGCAAAAATCCACCACCGCAACGTTGGGCTTGTTTAGTCATATTTCGGCAGTCTTTCGCGTCATTTTTTCAGACAAAGCAGATTTCGATGAATCCACTCTGCTGACCCTATTTTACTCTATTTTGGCGTCTTTTCTTGTCATTCAGGTCGTTTCCATTGCCATTGGCATTTCACTTTCGCGCTTCATTACCAAAGCGGTGCATGACCTGTACCAGGGCACCATGCGTGTGAAGCAAGGGGACTTTCAATATAAGATTCCAATCAATGGAAATGATCAATTGGCTTCTCTCAGCGGATCGTTTAACGAGATGACAACGAAGGTGGAACAACTGTTGATTGTGGCCAAGCAGCAGGAGCGAATTGTTGCTGAACTGGAGATTGCCCGGGCCGTGCAGGCACAACTGTATCCCACCAAGGTTCCCGATTCCAGATGCTTTCATATTGAGGCGAAGTACAATCCTGCACTTAGCGTTTCAGGCGATTATTACGATTACCAAAATGCTGGCGATGGATTGATTGCAGTGGCGATTGGTGACGTGGCGGGAAAAGGAATTTCTGCGGCTCTTCTGATGGCCGCACTGGCATCAACCGTCCGCACCCAGCTCAGTTTCTGTCTTGAGGCGAATCATCAAATTATCTCTACGTCGCAACTGGTGGGGCACCTCAACAAGCATCTTTATGCCAATACAAATCCTGAAAAATATGCCACGTTCTTTCTGGGCGTTTACAACGAAGCAACCGAAGTATTGACTTATACCAACGCAGGGCATCTTCCGCCGCTACTGATTCGCAATGGCAAAGTGGAACAACTGGAAGTAAATGGAACTGTAGTAGGCTTGTTTCCCAAAGTTCCGTATACGGAAAGCCACTTGCCGATGTTGCCTGGTGATCTGATTATTTTCTACACCGACGGCGTGTCTGAAGCCGAAGATGCTTATGAAGAAATGTACGGCGAAGATCGGTTGGCCGATCTGGTGCTTCGCAACGCCCACTTGCCCTCATCTGAAATCCTACAGAAAATCGCTGATGCGGTTGAACAGTGGACTTATGACCCCGCTCATCGTGATGACATGACTTTGCTGATTGTCCGGAGGAGTTGATTTGCTTCAGTTCAATGCGTTACCGAATGAGGTTGCTAGATGAAGGTTTTGACCGCTGCGCAAATGCGAGAGGTTGATCGGCACACCATAGAACTGGGCATACCGGGCATTATTTTAATGGAAAACGCCGCCCATGCAGTGGTCTTGGAGATGGTCAGAGTTTTCGGCCCGCTCAGTCTGCATCGCATCGTTATCTATTGCGGTAAGGGAAACAACGGTGGCGATGGTCTTGCCATAGCTCGTCTGCTGACCGTGAATCATAAACCTGCAGCATTGCATGTGGTTTTGGTACAACCTGAATCAGAGTTCGAAGGTGATGCTGCGACGAATCTAAAAATGTTGCAGGTTGTGGGAATTGAGCGGCATCAGCAACTCTCATTGGACGCTCGGATGCCCACTCTTGTTGTGGATGCTGTGTTGGGAACCGGAATCAGCGGACCTCCGCGAGGTTCCGCGCTGGAAGCGATCCGCGCGATCAATACGCAGTTTCCTTTTGCGAAAGTGGTTGCGGTGGATCTGCCTTCGGGCATGCTCAGTGACACCAGCCGAACTGATCATGAATTTGCCAGGGCCGATTTGACGGTTACTTTTACCACTCCTAAACCATGTCATGTCCTGGCTCCCAACTGCGTCAATATAGGTGAACTGGTGGTGGTGCCCATCGGCAGTCCTGTTTCACTTTTGGTTAGTAGCAAGCTGGCGATGAGTGAAGCATCAGACTTCGCAAAATTATTCGCACCACGGGCAGGCGACGCGAATAAAGGTGTTTATGGCCATGTATTGGTTGTTGGTGGCGCAGCGGGGAAATCCGGTGCTGTGCGCATGGCTGGCCTTGCGGCATTGAAGATGGGCGCAGGACTGGTCACCGTGGCGACGGACGCAGCGGAACTCAACCCTGAATTGATGACTCATGGGCTGTGGGATTGTATGGCCGCATTGCCGGGCAAGAGCGTGCTTGCGATTGGACCTGGGCTTGGAGATTCGGCTGAAGCCGCAACGTTGTTGGTGAAGCTGCTGGCATCGGCTACGGTGCCTTTAGTGATTGATGCCGATGCCCTCAATCTGTTGGCTGGCATGGAATGGAGGGCGTCCCAAGCGCCTGCCGTGATGACGCCGCATCCAGGGGAGATGGGGCGGTTGTTGGGAATCTCTACTGCTGAAGTACAAGCTGATCGGCTTGGAGCAGTTGAGAAGTTAGCGAAGACTCGTAACGCTGTGGTTGTCTTGAAAGGGCAGCGAACATTGATTGCAGCTCCCGATGGCCGCGTGTGGATCAATCCTACTGGTTCACCGGCAATGGCCAAGGGCGGCAGTGGCGACGTGTTGACGGGCCTTATAGCTGGGCTGATTGCACAGCACCCACAGTCGATTGAGCTGGCAGTTTGTGCTGCTGTTTACCTGCATGGGTTGTGCGGGGAATTGGGCGCACAGGCACGGACTGAGCAGTGCTTGCTTGCCACCGATTTACTGGAATATCTTCCGGGAGCGATTCGTGCCGTACAGCAGGTCTGAACAGGAAACCATAGAGGCTGGTCGACAATTGGTTCGGCAACTTTCAGGGAAAGCTGTTGTGTTGCTGATCGGCAACCTGGGGGCAGGGAAGACGACCTTCACCAAAGGAATGGTTGAGCAGCTTGGCGTGGGTTCAGCAGACGATGTTTCCAGTCCCACTTTCACGCTGATTCATGAGTATGGAAGTCCACCCAAGCTTTATCATATTGACCTTTACCGATTGGACGAACCGCATGAAGTGGCATCGCTGGGTTTGGAAGAAATCTTTGACCGCAATGCGATTGTGGTAGTTGAATGGGGTGAGCGTTTTCCGGCGCTGATGCCCAAGGATCGGTTGGAGGTTCGCATTGACTATGCGGAGGAAGAGGACTCCAGACAGATTTCGATTACAGGTCTTCCTTTGCCGAATACATTGCCGCAATCTCCGCCTTAAAGTTGTCCAACACCTTGGTACGACGCACTTTCATGGTGGGTGTCATTTCACCGGACTCAATGGAAAAGTCCCTATCCAGAACCTTAAATTTCTTAATCTGTTCGTATTGCGCCAACTGCAGATTGGCTTTTTGAACTGCTTTTTTTACCTCCGCTTGCACTTGGGATGAGGCACAAATTTCAGTCGTGGATTTACCGTTCAGTCCCGGAAGCACTTCAGCGGCTGCAGTGTTAATGGTGAATAGCGCGGCAACGTAGGACTGATTATCGCCCACTAAAAGCATTTGGCTGATTACTGGTTCGGTCTTGAACAGGGCTTCAAGTTTCGTCGGATAAATCTTCTTTCCATTGGAGGAAACAATCATCTCCTTCTTGCGACCAGTGATGACGGCATACCCATCTGGTTGAATTTCAGCCAAGTCGCCGGTGTGCAACCAGCCATCACGAAACACTTGCGCGGTTGTAGTCTCATCCTTGAAATATCCGCTGGCCAACGCTGGGGATCGAACCAGCAGTTCCCCATCTTCAGCCAGCTTCAACTCAACTCCAGTGAGAGGTTTACCAACGGTTCCCAGACGCCCTTTACCCGATGAATTCAGGCAGACGATTCCGCCTTCGGTCAACCCATAGCCTTCCATAAGGGGCATGCCAATGGCTTCGTAAAACTCGCCAAGATCGCGGCCCAACGGGGCTGCCCCGGAAATCGCAAATCGAATACGACCGCCAAATCGTTCGCGAATTTTAGAAAAAACCAACTTGTCGGCTACGTTCCAGGATTGTTTTAGCCACGCTGGAACAGGTTTATCTTCCTGTTTGTAGCGGCTAACCTGGCTACCAACTCCAAGAGCAGCATAGAAGACTTGTCGGGCAATGGAGTTTCGTTTTTTAATTTCCGTGCGGACGCTGGCATAGATTCGCTCCCAAACTCTGGGTGGCGCCAGAAACAAAGTGGGCCTGACCGATTTGAACTCTTGTGGCATTCGGGCAAGGCTTTCAGAAAAATAAACTTGAATCCCCATTCGCAATGGCAAAAACTCAATCCCGATTCGTTGCGCAATATGAGCCGAAGGTAAAAAGGCAAGGGCACAATCCTGCGCCA
>JAYWBH010000683.1:0-3434 GCA_043781815.1 Bryobacterales bacterium
ATCAAAAGCAAGGATAACGACAAGTCCTGGGCGCAACTGATGAACCTTTGCAAAGTGCTCAATCAAACCCCTCCAGATAACTTGGAAAAAGCACTGGAACCGATTCTGGACGTGGACGCCGCTCTTAAGTTTTTAGCCTTGGACAAAGCGGTCATCAATAACGATGGCTTTTGGGTAAGGGCCAGTGACTACAGCCTGTATGCTGACGAAAAAGGTAAGTTCCACGTCATCCCCTGGGATGCCAATGAGACGTTTCGCGAGATAGAAAGAATGGGTCGTCGCGGTGGGGAACAAAATGCCGGCGACGGCATCAACCTGGATCCATTTGAAGGGGCCGATGATCCGGAAAAAGCACTGCTTTTTAGGCTTCTAGCTGTGCCTTCGCTGCGTGCCCGCTATTTGAGTTACATCCGTGATATCGCTGAAAAGTGGCTGGATTGGAAGAAGCTGGCCCCCATGGTGGCAGATTATCAATCCGTAATTGCTGAGGAAGTGAAGGCCGATACACGAAAGGTTCTTTCTACCGCAGCATTCACTAAGGCAGTTACTGAAGATGGCGTGGAGCCAGGCAACGGGCCTACCGCCCCACCCAATTTGAGCTTAAAAAGCTTCGTCGAAAAGCGTCGGGCGTACTTATTGAGTTACCCGGCAAAGTAACACTCACTTATCGCGATATGTAAGTGGCGGCTGGTGATCAGCCGGAATCCGCGATTGATAAGTATGCCCAGCACGACGTTTGTCAAAGTCTTTCCGGGCAGCCACCAGTAACTCTGGATTTTCGTATAAATCAATCGCCGTCAAAGTAAGTGTCTTGGCTGCCAACACCATCCCTTTGCGGCCGATGGATGTCCCGGAACAGGCAGTTGATTGCCAACTGTGCAACGGTACGCCGGGCACTGTGGTTGCGGCTGTGAATTCAGTGGTTGGGACAATCCAACTGACATCCGCTACATCGGTGGATCCACCGCCATGCCCTTCGGTGGCTTTTTCAATGGTTCTTGCTTGGTCAACAGGGGGCAAAGTCCCTTCCAAACTCTTGCGAATCGTTTCCGCGAATCGGGTTTCGTCAGCGGTGTAAGTAATGCCCCCAATGCGTCGCAAGTTTTTATCGGCAAGCGCAGCCAAGGTATCGTTGGGGAGGGTGTTGTAGACGCTATTCACCAGCTCAAGTTGAAAGGTGGTTTCGGTGGCCATGGCTGCACCTTCGGCGGCTTTCAAGAGACGTTTCCACATGCCATACAGCACAATCATGTCGGGATAGCGCAGGTAAAGATAGCTTTCGGCAAAATCGGGAACAATGTTGGGCGCCGCGCCACCATTGGTGATTACGTAATGGATGCGGGTGGCCTCTGGCACATGTTCGCGCATCAATTCCACGGCATGAGAGAACAAAAGCAGGCCATCCAAGGCGGATCGTCCCATTTCAGGGGCTAAGGAAGCATGGGCAGCTTTACCCCGGAATCGGAATTTTGCGGCGATGTTGGCTTGGGAAGTTTTTAGGCTGGCACCATTTTTATCGTCAGGGTGCCAGGCGAGCATGGCATCGGTGTCATTAAAGACTCCAGCTCTAGCCATATAAATTTTGCCGCCGCCACCTTCTTCCGCAGGAGTTCCAAAAAACCGCACCGTGCCCTGCTTTTTGGTCTGTTCCAAGTACTCTTTAATGCTGACCGCAGCGAATGCGGAACCGACCCCAAATAAGTTGTGACCGCATCCATGTCCCGGACCACCTGCCACCAGGATTTCTTTTCGAGGTTGATCGGATTGGGATAGCCCAGGGAGTGCGTCATATTCCCCTAAAATTCCAATCACCGGTTTCCCTGAACCCCAAGTGGCCACAAAAGCAGTAGGCATTCCGCCAATATTTTCGTCAATGCGGAACCCGTTGCGTCGCAACTCTTCCTTGAGCAACGTGGAACTTTTGACTTCCTTGTATCCAAGTTCCGGCGATTCCCAAATTTGGCGTGAGAGTTGCCCATAGCGGGCAGCTTGAAGGTCCATTTTCTGAAGGATTGTTTGCCCTGTCCCGTAGGAGCTAAAAATGAGCAGGAAGACAAATGTTCGTCGGATCATGTCCATCAGTGTAGCCTAGAAGAGGTACATAGGACTAAGCAGGCGGAGGTACTAGTTAGCCGTTAAATCGTTAATAATTAAACATTCTTTTGTGCAATATTTCCGTTCCAAATGTGCACAACGAATGTTATACTCGCTTCAAGTGAAAGGCCAACCAGGTTCTTTCCGGAGGTCAAGTATACTTTGGAGCAAGTGACTCAAATTCCAATCCAGGCGTCGGAAGCAGTGGATGCTACCAGCCTGTTTCGCCTGTTACGGCGAATCCTGACTGAAACCGATTCGGCATTTTTGTTCGAGCAAAAGCTTTCTGGAGACGAAATCCAGAAGTGGCGCGATTGCCGCAAATCCATTTATTTTGAGACATTGCGAGATTTGTCGGAAACGGTAACGGCAAAAATTAACGAATATTCTTTAGCGCATTTTTCCCAAGGCACCCAATGGGCGCATGTGCAGAATACCTTCCGCTTCAAATTTATGTCAGCCGTTTATGTGACAGAGTTGCGGATCGCCGGTCACGCTTATTTCCTGGGCATCGCCCAAGCGATTCCAGCAGCGGAGAAGATTCTCCAAAACTTGGCAGCGTTCGGGCAGCCACTGCAATTAGCATCCCAATCCGTCTCAGCGGATTGATCGAACAGTCCGCTCGGCAGCCTTGCGGGCTTGTTCTATCTCTTCAGGTGCAGCAATTCGAGTGGAGGGCGTAAAGTCCACCCATTTCTTTTTTGCGCAATAAATCCACAGCCCAAAACAAACGGTCATCGCCACATCTTCAAGTGCTGCGGCTAATAACCCATTTACTGTGCGCGTATTGCTAAGCAAAAACGCCGTTGCCTCCAGCAAACCATACAGGCCAAGTAGCACTGTATGCGTATAAAGAAAAGCCGGAAACGGATAGTAAAGTATACGGTAAATTACAAAGGTCTGAAACATCCATAATCCCACGGCACCAACAGCCACCTGATGGAGTTTCATCATTTCGCCTAAATCAATTAAGCCCCAAACTACTTTTGCTTGTGCGGGAAGGCAGACCACACCAGTTATGACAACAGCAAGCGTTGCCACAATTGTGGCCCCAATTAAAGCCAACCTCTTTGATCCAGGATAGTAACTAGCTGGCTTGAAATAAGCTTCCATTGTTGCGGCCAATAGCAGCAACAACCAAATAGGTTCAGAGGAACGCCACAAATCGCCATAAGCTCGCGAAGTGGGTTTGGTCACTAATCCCAGCCAGCCGAAACGTATTAAATCGCAAACAACCCAAGAACACCAAAAAGGCACGAGCCTCGCTGCTCCACTTCGAATTACTTGGAGCAGCGCCAGAATTTCTACAACCAAACGAAATACCAAGACTTGTTCCACGC
>JAYWBH010000684.1:0-10347 GCA_043781815.1 Bryobacterales bacterium
GGACTCATTCAACCTAACATCCAACTCCGGAACACTCGGTCAAAACCGGACATTCTTACTTTGCTGGGATTAGGACATTTCTACTTTGCCTTGACAGGCCAAGGAAGAATTGGGTCAAGGCAAAAGGTGCAGGAACTGACGCTGGATCCAGGCTATGGTTTTGTTTTCGGTTGACGGAGTTTGCAGATTTGCAACGAATGCTACTATCAAGGCGTATGGAACTTGCCTTACAGATTCAAATTGAAGAACTTCCCGAAGGATTTTTTCTTGCGACTTCAGAGGAACTGACTGGCTTAGTTGCGCAAGGTCGAACGGTGGCTGAAACTCTCGATATTGCTCGAGATGTTGCCAAGAAACTCATTGAAGCACGGCGCGAGCGTGGCGGCCTTGCGTAGAATGGTCAAGGAATTGCATTGCGACAAATAAAAAAGGTGCGGATTGCTCCGCACCTTTCTTTCGACCGTTACTTAAACTGCTGAACCGATACTATCGTGTGCCGGAAGCGCGTTGTTGCTTACGAGCCTTGAAGCGATTGAAGTTGCTGCCGCCCTTAGGAGCGTTGGCGTAAAATGCAGGCTTGGCCATTTCAATGACGGCTCCACCTACACCCTTCACTTCACGTTCCAGAACGATGGCCACTTCCTGACGGATCAAAGTGATTTTCAGTGTCCGTTCAATGTTGCGAATATCGCCACGTTCATTGCGGGTTCCGAATGTCGAAGCCATACCACGAGCTCCGGCGCGACCGGTACGACCCACACGATGGATGAAATCTTCGGGCACCTGGGGCAGATCGTAATTCACAACGTGGGCAATACCGTCAACGTGGATGCCGCGAGCGGCAACGTCGGTGGCTACCAGGACGCGGTAGGAACCCTGTTGGAATCCTTTAAGCGCCTGATTGCGTTGGCTTTGAGTACGATCACCATGGATGCTGGTGGATTTGAATCCGCCGACAGAAAGTTTTTTCGATAACTTGTCAGCGCCATGCTTGGTGCGTGCAAATACCAGGAACGAACCCTGCTCTTGTTCCAGCAAGTGGTTCAAAAGGCTAAGCTTACGGTCTTGGTCCACTTCGTAAACATGCAGGTCAATATTTTCTGCAGGCTTGGTGGTGGAACCGATGGCGATGCGCACTGGCTTGTGCAGATACTCATTAATAAGGTGAGCAACGGACGATTCAATGGTAGCTGAGAAGAAAAGCGTCTGACGATTTTCAGGAATCAGTTCCATGACAAATTGAATTGTCGGAAGGAAGCCCATATCGAGCATGCGATCTGCTTCATCAAGGACCAGATAGTTGACTGCGGAAAGCTTCACTAAGCGGCGCTTCAGAAAATCCTGAAGACGGCCAGGAGTGGCAATGAGAACTTGTGCACCTTTGCGAATCGCCTGGAGCTGAACGTTTTCGCTCATGCCTCCTACAACGACAGCGGCTTTGATGCCTGTGCCGTGGGCCAGCTTGGCGAAAACTTCGCTAATCTGGATGGCCAGTTCCCGAGTGGGGCTCAAAATTACGGCACTCACAGCAATGGGAACGGGTCCCGAAGAAAGCGCTTGAACGAGCGGTAGCAGGAACGCGAGCGTCTTGCCCGTGCCTGTTTGCGCCGTTGCGACAACATCGTTGCCGGCTAGCGCTGGAGGAATGGATTGTGCTTGCACTGGAGTCGGTGTGACAAACCCGTGCTTCTTTAAGTTGGCCGCCAAAATAGGGGACAACGAGAGTTCTGAAAAGGTATTCATTAAATTTTTGGGGGAAGGAGAACCAGCGAGCCAAACTACAGAAACAGGAGGGGTGCGGATTAAACTTCCAATTACAACTGACCTCAGTATAGCGCGGAATGGAGTGAAATGGGGAATCAGTTTGCTTTTTAAACAGCGAAGGAAATTTTTGCCCTATTGGCTGGTGCTTTTTACTTGCGTGGTTGGCCAATCACTCGGCTTCACAAGGGCAACTGTTTCAGGATTAAGCCTCATCCATTCAAGAACCTCGCTGGAATAATAAAGCTCCTCAAAAACTCATTGGCAAATTATGGCACCGAAATTGCAATTCAGATTTACTTGATGACATCAAAGAGTT
Source organism: Bryobacterales bacterium (assembly GCA_043781815.1). Lineage (GTDB taxonomy): Bacteria > Acidobacteriota > Terriglobia > Bryobacterales > Bryobacteraceae > JANXSF01. Next base: position 2,081 of record JAYWBH010000684.1, read on the forward strand.
TGCTTCAAATTACCTTCCTTTTCACTGGTGCCCTGCTGATTTTCTGCCCCGTCGCCCACGCCGCAACTGGGGTGATTGTTTACGAAAGCAGAGGCATGGATACGCGTCGAACGCAAACCGGTCATGCTGCATTGGTACTTACGCAAGTCTGCGCCGATGGCCTGATTTCCGTTCGAGCCTGCACTGCCGGAGAACATCCAGGCGTGGTTGTGACGCGCTATACCAACTTGGCTTGGGGCAGCCCCATTGAATTCATGGTGCTTCCATTACGCGATCATTTCTTAGGTACTGATGATCCAGAAAAAGTTCCATTACTCACCACCGGGCCTGTGCTTCGCGAGATGCAAATGCAATATTGGCGCAGTCATTGGAAGGAAGCAATTCCCCCCATGGATGCCGATGAGTATGAGCGTCATCGCAAAGAGCTGGATCATATGACCATGATCAAAGCGCTGAAATATGTGGGTCAATTTGAATTTCTGTTTAAGTTGCTGGCCCCAGGAAAGAAGTCCGAACCAACAGCTCCCATTGCATTGCGCGATCCAGTATCGGGGGTGTTGGTGCGCGATGGCCGATGGCGCGGCGTACTTGGGGTGCAGCATGAACGGGATAGTTATGTTTTCATCACGCCTACGGAAACCGAACAGGAGCTGTCTTTAGTTGAATTCCTGAAAGATGAGCGGCATACAAGATTCAATTTACTGGCATCGAATTGTTCTGACTTTGTCGGTCACGCATTGTCCTATATGTTCGCTGCGGAAAAGTTCAAACGGCGGCCACGCATGTTAGCTTTCGGCGATTCATTCATCTCTTCCCCGGTCAGCCTGACCAGTGATTTTGTGCACTTCGCCAATGACCGTAAAATGCCCCTAGCCGTATTCTTTGTTCCGCAAATGGCTGGATCCCGATCCAAGAGCACAGGTGCCCGCACCACCGTTGCTGGCTGCTTGAATCCATCGTTCCGCCAAGGATTATTGGCTTTTGGAGTAAAAGCTTATCTGCTTGAGATGAACTTTCTGGTGCCCGCACTGGCCTTTGCCGCTGACAAATTATCCTTCAATATTAATCTGGATAAAGAAGCCACAGCCCAGGCCTTGCCGTTAGCGGAACTGTTGGGTGAAAAACCAGAACCCGAGTATCGCCGAGTGCCCACGCGTCTTGAGCAAACTTCTTATTTTGGAACCAAACAGTGTTGGCAGGATCGGCGTGAGGAATTTAAGGGGATGATTGGATTCGCTGTGGATCGCGGTTTAGTACCTGCGGAATCCGTACGTCGCGCCACTACTTTTTTCTGGCCAGCCAATCTGGCGCAAGACTTGGAAAAGCGCGGTCTACTATCACCAGAAAAAGTGTTGCAGTTGAACCGCGGGGCTGGGCGTCGAAATTGCATGAAACAGAAGCCATCCCTGAAACCGATCTACCCCTGCTAACACGCTATCTGATTTTGGCGGTGAACTTTGATTTGGGGCAAGACGCATTGGATCGTAGGTCAGCCCCAGAATTTGATCGGGATTGGAACCTGCTATCGAGGGCGCTCAAGCAGATCGGCTATAGCAGGGATGCAAGGAAAACGGTATCGGCATGCAGTTCCGAAGAAGTGCAGCGAACAGGCATGTTGGCAGTAGCGGAAAGGCGCAAGGCCACGGGCTTCACGTACTCAGCAGGGAGAGAGTTGAAGGCCGCTTTCCAAGGTACATTGCGATAAGCGGATAACGCCAAGCCGAAGGATAAGCGGATAACGCAAAGCCGAACGATAGCCGAATAATGCTGAGCCGATTGGGGACACGCTGGTCTAGCCACTCGCTCATTGCATAGTGCTCTTTAGGGTGGGATTCGGTTGCTTGGGCCAGACCAGCATGTCCCCATTTGGCTTCACGAAAATTCCTGCAACACCGCCGCATGCGTTTCGTTATACGGAAACATCTTAGAGAGAACTGTTCCCCCTTTCTCAGACTATTAATTGTGGCCACTACAATGCTGAGTCAAGGGATTTACGCCGCGGCGCCCCGCGAGCTAGCCGAGGAGCGCGCTTTGCGCAAACGAATCCAGGTTTCCTTTGGCACTGCCGTGGAACATACCCGGCATTACAAAAGCTCGGGAATCCTACTGGATCAATTGAAATTCATGGAATCATCCGCCTGGCTTTCCCGCGTTCCGCGTGTGGAACTGGTGGACTTCCTCAAATACGGTAGCCGCTTTGAAAACAAGAAGCCGCCCCGCTTGCGGAAAAGGCGTTTCACGCATCCATCGCAAGGCAAACCACGCACGGCATTGCTTGCCGAAGGGTTCCGCATCAGCATTAACTACCAACGCATTGAGGATTATCGCAACCCATACCTGGCCCGCTTCAAGCCCGAATCCATTGCCGCTCCGCTCGATACCCTTCGAGCGCTGGCACGGAGTATTGAATCTGGCCACATTTGGATTCCCCCGCTGACACACTCCGTGGTGGCCTTTGCCGGGTTGATTGAAGGACCACTTTCCGAAGAGGATCTGGATCTGTTCTGGAACGTCTTCAAAGTGCCAGTTCACGAACAATTTTATGGATTTGGAGGCGAACTACTGGCTTGGGAATGCGAAGCGCATCAGGGCTTGCACATCAATCCGAAGGCCGCCCATTTTGAGCAAGGGAATCGGGAAGAGCTGCTGGTGAGCCTCCTGGGGAATCCCTACCAACCAGTATTTCGCCTGGTTTCAGGACTCAGCGGAACGCTGTTGCAGGAACCGTGCGCGTGTGGCTTGACGGGAGCAAGAATCGTCGACGTTATGCGCAACTCTCAAAAGCAAGGCAAACAAAAAGTTCTTACCATGGCAGCAGCCGCTAGTTAGTATCTGTACGGTAGTGTCTGCCAACCTGACGCCGACCAATCTCCTCTAAAAAGTTCCCCAAAAACATTAGAAGGTCGGCGTCAGTTTTTTTATTTCTACAGCCTACGTTTTAGCGCCCTTCGCTGGACGGAGGAACAACACCTTTCAGCCGCATGTATACAGCCATATAACCGTATTCCTCGTTCAAGTGAGTGGTGTTTCCAACCAACATGCCCAACTTCGAACGCTTACCGCGAGGCGATGTGATCATTTCTGTGGCGCTAGCATCGGTGAAGGTTTCAAAAGCAACGTCACAAGCGGCAAATGCTTCTTTCAAAGCAGCCACCAATTCAGCTTTTTTGGTCATGGTTTTTTCGGCCTGACCAGTTTTGGCAGCCCCAGAAACGGTGGTGCAGGTGCGCAGTGCGGAATCCGCAACATGACCCACCAAGCCACCGAATGTACGAACATCCGGGGTGGCCTTGAAGGCATAATTTTCTTCAGACATCTTTTCGGCCATCTTGGTCAAGTTGTTCTTGATGCCGTTGAAAGCCAGTTTGGCTTCCGTGCTCAATGGGTTGTCCTGTGCGGACAGCATGCCCGATAGGGCAATTGCGAATATGGGAATGGTTAAGCGATTCATTGTTCTCCTTCTAAAGACCCTACGATTCTAACCCGAATTCGCTTCGCTCTACACTTGCCTGACGAATCCGCCGATAATATAAGGAGTACCGATATGCGATATCTCCTCAGTTTCCTGTTGTGCCTCAGCTTGACCGTTCCCACGCTTGCCAAAACCGTCACCCGCCCAGTGGGTTCGGAGAAGCATGCAAAGCGGATCAAGCGGAAGACAATCAAACCGGCGAAGCAGAACAAGTATAGGGCTCCCAAAGGTGCCAGGCACAAGCGTATGGCAAAACCGAAGGTCACGGCAAAGAGCAGCGCTTAGACGCCAGCCTGGGTGAAAATCGGGCGTATTCCTAGTTTCTTCAGTAACGCGATTGTGGTCAAACGAAATTGTCCATCGCATCCATCTACACGGTTTGACGTATATGAAAGTTCTGTTCGAAGCTGAGAGCTAGTAGAGCTTAGTCGAAAAACTTTCCAAGTCACCAATCCTTTTCGCCTGCTCCAAGGTTGACTATCTCACAGAAAATAAAGCACCATGGGTTCACCTAATGTCCCCTTGCTTTACTTTCGGTTCGTATTGTTCGTGTACCCTAAAGTTTCGACTATTTCATGGATCAAGCCGCACATAATAAAATCGTCTCCTTCATCTGGGGCATTGCTGACGACGTCCTTCGCGACCTCTTCAAACGAGGTAAATACGCTGATGTCATCCTCCCCATGTGTGTGCTCCGCCGTTTCGATGCCGTTCTGGAACCCACCAAACAGGCCGTTCTCGGCACCAAGGCAATGCTCGACAAGGCCACCATCACCGAACAACACAGCGCCCTTTGCGATGCCGCCAAACAAGCTTTCTACAATACTTCTTCGTTCACGCTCAAAGCCCTGGCCAGCCGCTCCAGCCAACACCAACTGAAGGCTGATTTCGAAGCCTACCTCGACGGTTTTTCCGCAAATGTTCAGGACATCTTAGAAAATTTCAAATTCCGTAACCAGATTTCCACTCTCTCCAAGGCCGATTCCCTCGGCACCCTTATCAACAAATTCCTCGACCCGGAAATCAACCTCAGTCCCAACCCCGTCCTCCACGGCGATGGCACCGTAAAACATCCCGGCATGGATAACCACTCCATGGGGACTGTCTTTGAAGAACTGGTCCGCAAATTCAACGAAGATAATAACGAAGAGGCTGGTGAACACTGGACCCCACGCGACGCCGTCAGGCTGATGGCCAACCTCATCTTCCTCCCCATCGCCGATAAGATCAAATCTGGGACATACCTTCTATACGATGGCGCTTGTGGCACCGGCGGTATGCTCACCCTTGCCGAAGAAACCCTAAACGAACTCGCCGCCAAACAGAACAAGAAAGTAGTCACCAACCTCTACGGCCAGGAAATCAACCCCGAAACCTACGCCATCTGCAAGGCCGATATGCTGTTGAAGGGCGAAGGTGACAACGCCGCCAACATTTTCGGCGGTGCCGAATATTCCACATTGGCCAGCGACGCCTTTCCCGCTCAGGATTTTGACTTCATGCTCTCCAACCCTCCCTACGGCAAAAGTTGGAAAAAAGACCTGGAAGCCATGGGCGGTAAAGACGGTATGCGCGACCCGCGCTTTCGCATTACCCATGCCCAAGACCCGGAATTCTCTCTAATCACCCGTTCCAGCGACGGCCAACTTCTCTTCCTAGCCAACATGGTCTCGAAGATGAACCACAAAACCCCCCTCGGCAGCCGCATCGCTGAAGTTCACAACGGTTCCTCTCTTTTTACCGGTGACGCGGGGCAAGGCGAAAGCAACATCCGCCGCTGGATCATTGAAAACGATTGGCTGGAAGCAATTGTCGCCCTGCCCCTCAACATGTTCTACAACACCGGCATCGCCACTTACATCTGGGTTCTCTCCAACCGCAAACCCAAACTACGAGAAGGCCAGGTCCAATTAATCGACGCCACGCAATGGTTCAAGCCCTTGCGCAAAAACCTCGGCAAAAAGAACTGCGAACTGTCTCCAGAAGACATTGATCACATCTGCCAAACCTACCTCGCTTTCCGGCAAACTGAGCAGTCCAAAATCTTCCCCAACCAGGCTTTCGGCTATTTCAAAGTCACCGTGGAACGCCCCTTGCGTCTCAACAGCCAACTCAAACCAGCCAGCATAGAACAGCTCCGCTTCGCATCTGGCGACGAGGATATCCGCACCGTCCTCTACGATGAATTTGGCGACGCTCTAGCCAATAAATTTGCATCCATCCAAAAGGCCATCGAAAAACGCCTCACCGAATGGGGTGCCAGCGACGAGGAACCTGAAACAGACGAAGCCCCAGCCCCCAAAGGCCTCCCCGAAAAGAAAAGGAAAAAGCTGCTAGATCCCTTCACCTGGAGCCGCGATGCCAAACTCGTCGAAGCCGCCGTCTTCCTGCGCCGTGAACTGGGCGGAGAAATCTTCAATGATTACAATCTGTTCCGTGAACAAGCTGAAGCCGCCCTGGAAAAGCACACCGAAAAAATTAGACCCGTTGAAACGAAGCTACTTTTGCGCTCTCTAAGTTGGCGCGAGGAATCCGCCGCCCCAGTCATCGCCAAAATCCACAAACCCGCCAACACTAAGCCTGACCCTCTCCACGGCCTCTACGAAGCCACTGTCAAAGGAAAAAAGGCCATCGTCGAATACGAAACCGATACCGACCTCCGCGACACTGAACAAATTCCGCTCCTCGAAGACGGTGGCATCCCCGCCTTCATCCGCCGCGAAGTGCTGCCTTACACTCCAGACGCCTGGGTCGACCAATCGAGAACCCAAATCGGCTACGAAATCAGCTTCACCCGCCATTTCTATAAACCCAAGCCGCTCCGCACCCTCGACGAAATTCGTGCCGATATTCTGGCGGTCCAGCAGGAATCCGAAGGCCTGCTGGAAGAAATCCTTCAAGGCGGCGTCAAATGAACGAAGCCGGCGAACTGTTGGTGTACCAGGCAGAAGACGGCTCCACCCGGGTCACCTGCCGTGTGGCCGATGGCACGGTTTGGCTCTCCCGCATCGAAATGGCTGAACTCTTCCAAACCACGCCACAGAACATAACTATCCACATTGCAGACATTTACAAGGATGGCGAACAGCCCGAGGAGGCAACTAGTAAGCAATACTTACTAGTTCGATTGGAAGGCGCCCGCGAAGTCCGCCGCTCCATGCTGCACTACAATCTCCCTCTAATTCTCGCCGTCGGCTTCCGCGTCCGCTCCCCCCGTGGGGCAGCCTTCCGCCAATGGGCCACCGCCCGCCTGGAAGAATATTTGGTGAAAGGCTTCACCATGGACGATGCCCGCCTCAAGGAAACCGGTGGCGGCAACTACTTTGACGAACTGCTGGCCCGCATCCGCGATATTCGCTCGTCAGAGCGTATCTTCCACCGCAAAGTGTTGGATATCTACGCCACCAGCATCGATTACAATCCCAGCGCCGAAGCCTCCCACCATTTCTTCCGCGTCATCCAAAACAAGATGCACTGGGCCGCCCACGGCCAAACGGCGGCAGAAGTGGTCGCCAGCCGCGCCGATGCTGAGTCGCCAAACATGGGCCTCACCGCTTGGGCCGGTACCAACCCCCGCTCTGCCGACATTGGCATTGCCAAGAACTATCTGCAACAGGAGGAGATTGAAACGCTCAACCTGATCGTCTCCGCCTACCTCGATTTCGCCGAACTGCAAGCCCGCAACCGCAAGCCCATGACCATGCACGATTGGATCGGCAAGCTGGACGACTTTTTGAAGCTGAGTGACCGCGAGTTGTTGACCCATGCCGGGACCGTGTCGCATGAGGCGGCGTTGGCTAAGGCGCAGGCCGAGTATGCCAAGTATCGAGTGGTGGAGGATGCCAAGCCCAAGGCAGTGGATGCTCATTTTGAGGAAGTGGTGGAGCGGAGCAAGGTGTTGGCCCCGGCCAAGGCGCGGACTCGGACGGGGGGTGCGTAATGATTGGCGATTTGAAGCCTTACGCGGAGTATAAAAAATGCCCACAGTACGAAGAAATTCCTATCCATTGGAGAGTTGTCAGGATAAAAAGCGTTCTTCAGGAAATGGATCGCCGCACAACGGACGGTTCAGAGGTTCTACTATCCCTGACTCGTCAACGCGGCTTAATTCCACACCGCTCAATGACGAATAAAATGCACTCTGCAAGAACGCTTGTAGGTTACAAATTGTATGTTCCCGGACAGATTGTAATGAATAGGATGCAGGCCTGGAGCGGCATGTTCGGCACTGGGAATATTTCTGGACTGGTAAGTCCGGATTATGCAGTCTTCCGAATATTGGGTCCGCATCACATTACTCTTTTTTTGGAGCTACTCAAATCACCTGCTCTTGTGAGTCAGTTTGCTCTTGAATCGAAAGGTATAGGTTCTGGATTCAATCGGTTGTATACAGACAGATTCGGACCTATCCGATTACCGCTTCCCCCGCCCGAAGAACAAGCCGCCATCGTGCGCTTCCTCGACCACGAAAACCACCGCATCGACCGCGCCATCCGCGCCAAGAAAAAGCTGATCGCCCTGCTGAACGAACAAAAACAGGCCATCATCCACCAAGCCGTAGCCCGAGGCCTCGACCCCACCGTCCCAGTCAAGCCCTCAGGCATCCCCTGGCTCGGCGATATCCCCCAGCATTGGGAAACGCGGCGAATTAGCCACTTGGCTAAGGTGGGCAATGGATCGACGCCTTCCCGCGCAAGAGCACACTATTGGGGCGGAACGTACCCTTGGTTGGAATAACATGGGGACAGCCCGCGTGTTTCCACGTTTAGTGGCCAGAATTAAGAGGAAACACGCG
>JAYWBH010000685.1:0-3430 GCA_043781815.1 Bryobacterales bacterium
CTTGGTGGATCTTGCTGGAGCCCTGGCCGCCATCCGCCACGCCCGCTGCCCGGTGGTTACCGCTTCGGTGGATTACATGAACTTTATCCACCCCGTCCATATTGGCCAGTTGGTGATTCTGCGCTCCTCGGTAAATCGCGTCTTTCGCACTTCTATGGAAGTGGGCGTTCGTGTCACCGTGGAAAATTTATTAACAGGGGAACGTAAGCACACCTGTTCCGCCTATCTCACATTTGTTGGAGTAGATAAACTGGGCGGAAAAGTTCTGATTCCGCCAGCTATTCCGGAGTCCGAAGAAGAACTTCGCCGTTACGAAGAAGCAGGCGAACGTCGTCGAATCCGTCTGGAAATGCGCGCAAAGCGCAAAGAATAAGACAGGCCGAACGAAGAATTTATCCGGTAGAGTAGGAGGGGACTCTATTCACCTAATTAAAATTGGTGAACAGAGGTCACGTCCCCGATTTAAATTATCCACAGATCTTCACTATACTGCGTTCCTCTTGGAGTGGTGGCGGATGAATCCGCAGCCACTCCCAGAAAACTACTTCATTGGTTCATCGGCGCTGCCGCCGTAGATGGCTGGAACCTTGCCACCCATTGGCCGTAAATAGGAAGACAACTGTCCGCGATGGTGAGCGCTGTGCAGCAGCATGAAGTTGAGATAGCTTACGGCAGGGGCGTCCATCATGCCGAAGAAACTAATGTTAGCTGCCAATTGATCTGGGGTCATTGCTTTCACCTTGTCTAACGCAGGTGCGAAATTTGTTTCGTACCAGGCAACAATCTGTTCCGGAGTTGATGGCTTATCGCCGGTATCACCACCCGCAACAAAAGCCCCACTGGCGATGGAATTCAGGAACCAAACATCGGCTGAAGCCAAGTGATAGGCCAGTTCGGAAGCAGTCATGCACTTATCGGAAGGTTTATAGGCTTCCTGTCCCGCAGGCATGGCGGTGATCACTTTTTGCGTAATCTTCGACTCACTAACCAGAGTGGGGCAAGAGTAGTCTAATAGAAATTTAGCTTGTTCAGGTGTCATATTTGGGGTTAACCTCGCCAATATTATGGCACGACGCAATTCGAAACCGCTGTATAATTTGCTTTGCCCCCTTAAGCGCAGAGGAATGAGGACCGAATGACCAAAGCAATTCTAGAAAGCCATTTACGTTATACGGCATGGGCCAGTGGTCGCATGTTGGAGGCTGCCGCTGCACTTTCCGAAGAAGAACTGCATCGCGACTTTATGACCGCCGATAAAAATGTGGTGGGAACACTGGCCCACTGCTTTGCGGCAGACCGGGCCTGGTATCACCGCGTGGATGGATCGGTACGGGCTACGTTCCTTGATCACGAAGAAAAGTCGCTCACCGTGCTGAGTAGCGAATGGCCCAAGTATGGTCAGCGATGGCTGGAACTCCTGTCGAAAGAAACAGACGATTCGCTGGTCCGCGTTGTGACTTTTATCGACCTGAAGGGTAAGCAACATCAGCAACCGCTGTGGCAAATCGTTCTACATATGGTGAACCACGCAACGCACCATCGCGGTCAAGCCGTGGGCTTTTTACGCATAATGGGCCATGTTCCTCCACAACTTGACTTGATCTTTTACTACCGTGAGGCGGCAAAGAAATCATGACCGAAATCAAGCAGGAACGACTGGCTTCGCTCGACGTTTATCGCGGGGCCACCATGCTGTTCATGGTGTCGGAAATCATGCGCATTTCACGGGTAACCGATTCGTTTCCAGGCAATCCTTTTTGGCAATTCATTTCCTTTCAAACTAGCCACGTGGCGTGGACGGGATGGTCCATGTGGGATTTGATTCAGCCATCCTTCATGTTCATGGTTGGCGTGGCGCTGCCATGGTCCATTGCCAGCCGTAAAGCTAAAGGACAAACGCATCGGGATCTGTGGCTGCATACTTTGTGGCGAGCCTTCGCCCTGGTCGCCCTCGGTATCTTTTTGCGAAGCGTGGGGAAGCCACAAACTAATTTCACATTTGAAGATGTGCTGACACAAATCGGACTGGGCTACCCGGTGCTGTTCTGGTTGGGATGGCAAAGTGCGCGCATACAAGGTATAGCCGCTGCAGCTATCCTGGTTGGCTATTGGATGCTCTTCGCCCTATTCGCTGCCCCAGGCGCTGGTTTCGATTGGCCTGCTGTCGGGGTGGCCGAAGGGTGGCCCCATCATCTGAACGGCTTTGCGAATCATTGGGATAAAAACAGCAATTTTGCCGCCTGGTTCGACCAGTGGTTTCTCAATCTATTCACCCGTTCAAAGCCTTTCGTCTTCAATGGTGGCGGTTATTTGACGCTCAATTTTATTCCTTCCTTAGCGACGATGATCTTCGGATTACTAGCGGGTGAACTGCTGCGGTCAGATAATTCGTCTGATGAAAAAGTAAAGATCCTGCTGAAGGCTGGTGCCGCTGGAATCATCGCTGGTTGGGCATTGGATGTGCTGGGAATCTGCCCCATGGTGAAGCGCATCTGGACTCCATCCTGGGCACTGTTCGCAGGTGGCTGCACGTGCTGGCTATTGCTATTGTTCTACTGGCTGATTGATGTGAAGCAATGGCGAAGCTGGATTTTTCCCTTCACGGTGGTTGGCATGAACTCTATCGCAATGTACTGCCTGGTGCATCTGATAGATCGATTCGTTGGGGAATCGCTGAAGGTCCACTTTGGACGGGAGGTGTTTTCAATATTCGGAATTGCCTTCGCCAGCGTTCTGGAAGGCGGAACGGTATTGGTTGTGCTGTGGTTGATTTGCTATTGGATGTATCAGCGCAAACTTTTTATCCGCATTTAGTTTTAGGTTACGGCTTCTTGGCCTTGTAGACCGTTTTGTAAGCATAGCCCCAGGCCCCGATGCCAGCACCGGCACCTGCTCCAACCAAGCCGCCTAGAGCGAGACGGGTGTTGAACTCATCGGAAGACTGTTCGCCTACGCATGAGGGACACGAGGCAAAGGCGGCCACTACGCCCACCGCAAAGCCAATGGCTGCACCTATGGCGATGTTGCGAGCACGCCGAGACGGGTTCAACACTTCAACGCGCGCCAATTCCTGGCGAAGCTTGCTGACCTGCTGGCCCTTCTGGGTAAATCGAATGGCAGTTTCATCAGCAGACAGCAACGTCCCTTGCAATGTTTGCTGATCAAAAGTTTGCAATCGAACCTGGGATTGGCGAGGGATATCCAGGACCTTCTGCCATTTTGCATCCGTGCCTTGGGCCAAGGAAAGTGGACAGGAAAGAGTGAGTAGTGCAGCCAATCGAATCAAAGTACTGGTATTCATTGGGATTCTATATAAACTAACACAGCCAGTAACCGTTTGACATAGAAGCAGGCTTTTGGTTTAATGAAAGGGTCGATTCCGACGAATGCTCCTCAGTAGCTCAATGGTAGAGCACTCGGCTGTTAACCG
>JAYWBH010000686.1:0-10327 GCA_043781815.1 Bryobacterales bacterium
GCCGCTCGAGTTGTGATGAGCGAAACCGCTGCCAAGCGTTTGTCGGAGGGTCTGGCATGAGTTCGATGTTAGATGTGTTAGTTCGCCCGGTTGTCACTGAAAAGGCGATGACTAAGAAAGAATCCGAAGCAACCTTGTGTTTTGAAGTAATGCCCACGGCGAACAAGATTCAAATCAAGAAAGCCGTAGAAAAGATGTTCAAAGTGAAAGTTGCTGTCGTCCGTACGCTAAATAACGAAGGCAAGCTGCGCCGCCGAGGCCGCTTTTCGGGATACCGTTCGGACTGGAAAAAGGCATACGTCACTTTGCAAGCCGGGCAGAAAATGCCTGAGTACGTGGAGCTCTAACCATGGCAGTAAAAACGTTCCGACCATTTACCCCTAGTCGCCGCTACATGACCGTAGTGTCGCGCGAAAATCTTACCCGGCAGACTCCAGAAAAGTCGCTGACGGAAGGCAAAGCGCGCACCGGTGGCCGCAACAATACTGGTCAAACCACCTCACGATTCATTGGTGGTGGCCATAAGAAGTCTTACCGCATCATCGATTTCAAGCGCAATAAGCCCGGTGTTCCGGCAGTTGTGGCGACAATTGAGTACGATCCAAATCGCACTTGCCGCATCGCTTTATTGAACTACGTCGATGGCGAAAAGCGTTATATTCTGGCACCAGAGGGCATCACGGTGGGTCAATCGATCCTTTCCGGTCCTACGGCTGACATCTTGGTGGGCAATGCGCTTCCTTTGAAGAACATTCCTCCTGGCACCATCATTCACAACATTGAGATGCGTCCGGGCAAGGGCGGCCAGATGGTGCGCACTGCTGGTGGATCGGCTCAGTTGGTTTCCCGGGAAGAGGGTCAGGCGCTGGTGAAGTTGCCATCGGGTGAAATTCGCCGGATTTCGGTGGATTGTTATGCCACGGTGGGCACCGTTGGAAACGCTGAACACGAAAATGAAAAGTTAGGAAAAGCAGGCCGTACGCGCTGGCTTGGCAAGCGTCCGCATAATCGCGGCGTGACGATGAACCCGGTAGATCACCCGCATGGTGGTGGTGAAGGTCGGACGTCGGGTGGCCGCCATCCTGTTACGCCTTGGGGTCAACCGACCCGCGGATTCAAAACCCGCAACAACAAGCGTACAGACAGGTTTATTGCACAGCGTAAGGGCAAGAAGAAGTAAGAGGGTAACGAAACCATATGGGCCGTTCACTAAAAAAAGGACCTTTCACCGACACGCACATTGCGGCGAAGATCGACAAAGCAATCGCCACCAATGATAAACGTGTGGTGAAAACTTGGTCCCGTCGTTCGACGATTACGCCGGTGTTTGTTGGTATGACGATCGCCGTGCACAACGGCAAGAAGTTTATTCCGGTGTATGTGACAGAAAACATGGTGGGCCACAAGTTGGGAGAATTTTCCCCGACGCGTACCTTCAAGGGTCACGTAGGCAAGGCGGAAAAAGGCGGTAAGCCCTCCTAGTTTTAAGGAATTTGGGGGCGGAGTTCTCACATGACAGCAAGAGCCGAAGCACGATATATCCGGATGTCCGCACAGAAAGTGCGGCTGGTGATTGATTTGATTCGCGGTCGCAATGCGGGCGAAGCGATCACGATCCTGCGCACCACCAACAAGAAGATTGCACCAACAGTAGAAAAAGTTCTCCGCTCGGCCATTGCCAATGCGGGGAACAAGTCCGAGCACGTGGACGTTGATAAACTTTACGTCTCAGAAGCGTATGTAAATGAAGGCCCTCGCATGAAGCGAATTCGGCCGGCTCCAATGGGTCGGGCGTATCGTTACCAGCGACGGATATCGCACATTATCGTGTCGGTATCTGAGAAGGCATAGGCAAAGCGGAGAAACGAGAATAGCATGGGTCAGAAAGTACATCCCTACGGTTTCCGGTTAGGCGTCACGAAAACTTGGCGCTCCCGCTGGTTCGCCAAGGCCGACTACGCGAAATTACTGGAAGAAGACTTGAACTTGAAGGGCGCGTTGCATTCGCGTCTGAAGTCGGCTGGCGTCAGTTCTATCGAAGTAGATCGTCCTGGGAACAAGCTACGGATCACGATCCGCACTTCCCGTCCCGGTATCATTATCGGACGCAAAGGCGCGGAAATTGAAAAGCTTAAGAGCGATCTGAATAAGAAGACTGGTCGTGAAGTATTCATCGATATTCAGGAAGTACACAAGCCGGAACTGGATGCCCAGTTGGTGGCTGAATCGATTGCCCTACAGTTAGAAAAGCGCGTGGCTTTTCGCCGGGCAATGCGCAAAGCTGTTGATTCGGCGCAGCGTTTCGGTTGCAAGGGAATCAAAGTCCGCGTATCGGGACGTTTGAATGGTGCGGAAATCGCTCGTAGCGAATGGTACTTGCATGGCCAACTGCCGTTGCACACCTTGCGCGCCGACATCGATTACGGTTTCGCCCAGGCCTATACGACCTACGGTGTCATTGGAATTAAAACATGGGTTTACAAGGGTGAAGTAATCCCTGAAGCCCCTCGTCGGACGGGTGACCCGGAACCTCGTCGTCAACCGCGTCGCGAACCACGTCCGGAACGGACTGGGGAAAGAACGGGTGACCGTGGTGGGGATCGTGGCGACCGTCGCGGACCTCGGCCTGGAACCGATGGTCCGGTAGTCACTGCTGGAGCGCCGGTGCAAGCCGTCCCCAGTGATCTGCCAAAAGTAACTGCAGCGCCCCCGGCACCAGCAACTATGTTGCCGCCAATGGCGCAACCGCAACCGGCCTGGAAACAGGAAGAGGCCCCCAAGCCCGTTGAGGGAGGCGAGACGACCGAGAGCAAATAGCTCTTATCGTTTTACGCCTGCAAAGGAGATTAGCACGCTATGTTGATGCCAAAGAAGGTAAAATACCGTAAGCAGCAGCGCGGCCGCATGAAGGGCAAGGCTTGGCGCGGTTCCTCCATTTCTTTTGGTGACTTTGGTTTGAAGGCGATGGACAGAGGTTGGGTGACGTCGCGTCAGATTGAAGCAGCTCGTATTGCAATGACCCGCTATATCAAGCGTGGTGGTAAAGTTTGGATCCGGTTGTTCCCCGATAAACCGATCACCAAGAAGCCTGCAGAAACCCGAATGGGTAAGGGTAAAGGTGCTCCGGAAGAATGGGTTTGTGTAGTGCGTCCGGGCAAGATTTTATTTGAAATGGAAGGCGTGACGCTGGAAATTGCTAAAGAGGCATTTCGTTTGGCGGCCCAAAAGCTTCCCATGTTGTGTAAAGTGATATCGCGTGATGAGCACGTATAGTAGGGATTAAGGAATTTCGTCATGACTGCGGCAAAACTTCGCGAATCGGATGTGGCTGAACTGGAAAAGAGTTTGGTGGATATGTCCGAACAAATGCATAGCCTACGGTTCCGTTTGACCATGGGTCAGACCGAGGGTCTGAAGAAACTGCGGGAGTTGAAGCGCGACCGTGCGCGGGCGCTCACCATCTTGCAGGAAAGGAATAAGAAATAAGATGGCAGAGTCGGCAGCAAAACCTAATAAGCAGGAAAAAGTGGGCGAAGTGGTGTCCACGAAGATGGCGAAAACGATCGTCATTGAAGTGACTCGCCGGGTGCAGCACCCGCAATATCGCCGGGTTGTGAAACATCGCAAGAAGTTTTACGCTCACGATGAAGAAGGCACGGCAAAGACGGGCGACATTGTCCGCATTGTGGAAAGTCGGCCCTTGAGCAAACTGAAGCGTTGGACATTGGCGGAAGTGGTGCGCAAGGCAGTGGTTGTCAGCGACACAGTTTAGCCGTTTGGTTTGAAAAGCTTGGATTTAGAAATGATTTTGGGATTGGATAGGAAAAGGGAGCACCGGTCATGATTGGAATGAGAACCATCCTCGATGTCGCTGACAACAGCGGCGCACGCAGGTTGAGTTGCATATTGCCTCGCGGTGGCGACCTGGGTGCGCACGCTGGTCTGGGTGATATTGTGACCGCAGCGGTGAAAGAAGCTGCCCCTGAGTCGGCAGTGAAAAAAGGTAAAGTGGTACGTTGCGTGATTGTTCGGATGCGTAAGGAAACTCGCCGCAAGGATGGGACTTACATCCGTTTTGACAACAACGCCGCCGTACTGATCAACGAAGTAGGGGAACCGCTGGGCACGCGTGTGTTCGGACCGGTGGCCCGTGAGTTACGTGAGAAGCGCTACATGAAAATTGTGTCGCTGGCTCCGGAGGTAATCTAAATGGCTGCTCCCCAGAAAGTAATGGGCAGAAAGGGATTGGTCACGGTGAAACTCCGTATCCGATTCAAAAAGAACGATTTAGTTAAGGTAATTTCGGGTCGCGACAAGGGCAAAACCGGTCGGATCCTGGAAATTGACCGCGAGCGCGGGCGTCTTCTTGTTGAAGGCGTTATGTTGGTAAAGCGTCACACCAAGGCCAACCCGCAAAAGCAGATTAAAGGTGGCATTGCCGAAAAGGAAGCAACGATTCACGTTTCTAACGTGATGATTCTGACTTCTGGCGGCGTGACCACTCGCATTGGTACGAAGATGGAAGGCGAAGGTTCGGGAGCGCGTCGGGTTCGTGTGGCGCGCAAGACGGGCGAAGTTCTCGACAAAAAGTAAGTTATAAGTTCACAAATTCAGGAATTAAGCCGGATATGCCTGCAAGGTTGAAAGAGCATTACACAAAAATCGTTGTCCCCACTTTGAGTAAAGAGTTTGGGTACACAAACATCATGGCCGTTCCGAGAATCAATAAGATCTCGTTGAACATTGGCCTTGGTGAAGCGACGCAAAATCCCAAGATGGTGGATGGAGCAGCCAATGAATTGGGTACCATTGCCGGGCAAAAGCCGGTAGTGACCAAAGCTAAGAAGTCCATTGCTGCCTTCAAGTTGCGCGAGGGAATGTCGATCGGTGCCATGGTTACACTGCGTGGCGACCGGATGTACGAATTTTTTGATCGTCTGGTAAACGTGGCTCTACCGCGCGTGCGCGATTTCCGCGGTATTTCGACCAAGGCCTTTGATGGCCGGGGCAACTTTACACTAGGCATCAAAGACCAATTAATCTTCCCGGAGATTGATTACAACAAGATTGAAAAGATTAAAGGGATGAACATTTGCATCACGACGACGGCTACAACCGACGCCGAGGCGCTGGCGCTGCTCAGAGCAATGGGCATGCCGTTCACCAAGTAAGAGAGGGATTAAAAGCGAATGGCAACAACGGCAAAAATCGCCAAGGACGTAAAGCTCAAGGCGCTCAAAGATAAAGGCGTCCCCAAGTTTGGCGTTCGCCACCGCAACCGCTGTTTCCGCTGCGGTCGGCCGCGCGGGTACATCGGCAAGTTCAACTTGTGTCGAATTTGTTTCCGCCAATTGGCGTTAGCCGGGGAAATCCCTGGCGTGACTAAATCCAGTTGGTAATTGACCAACGGGTCAATGGGTCCAGTTGGTAGTATTTGTTTCACCAGCTTGTAAGAGCCGACGGTAGGCCACCGGACGAAAAAGATTTTAGAGGCCAATGTAACGGCTAATGTTGTAGAGAAGAGGCCACAAGAGGAAAGTGTATGACGAGCGATCCAATTGCTGACATGTTAACCCGGTTGCGAAATGCGATTTCCGCAAAGCATCCGAAAGTTGACGTCCCAGGTTCTAAATTAAAGGTTGAAATCGCCCGGATTCTCAAGGATGAGGGCTACATCGCCAATTACAAGATTGCCGACGAAGGCGCCAAACGTGTGATCAAGATCTACTTGAAGTACACCCCAGGCAACGATCCGGTAATTTCGTACATCCAACGGGTTTCAAAACCAGGTTGCCGCGTTTACGTAGGCAGCAAGGATATTCCTAAGGTTTTGGGCGGGTTAGGTATTAATATTCTCACCACTCCGAAAGGGGTGATGACCGGTAAGACGGCGCGCAAATCGGGCGTCGGCGGAGAGTTGCTCTGTCACGTCTACTAAGACGCAGCAGTGGCGACTTTTTGAAAATAGAGATTTAAAGGTACAACAATGTCAAGAGTAGGGAAGAAACCGATTCCGCTGCCCGCCAACGTGAAGATTCAAGTTGGTGCGCAATTGCAGGTAGAGGGCCCCAAGGGTAAGCTCACCGTTCCGATTCCGTACGGTATTCGTATTGAGCAGGAAGGGAATACGTTGAATATCAAGCGCGACGCTGACCAGTATGCCGCATTGCACGGGCTCACCCGAGCTTTGGCTGCCAATGCTGTGCTGGGCGTTTCTGCTGGATTCACTCGCGAATTGGACATCGTGGGAATTGGCTACCGTTGCGACCAGAAAGATCCTCGGGTGCTGACGTTTACGTTAGGCTACTCGCATCCCATTGAATACATGCTGCCGACGGGCGTGGATGCGAAAATTGAAAAACAGACGCATATTGTGCTGACCGGCTTTGACAAGCAATTGCTGGGTCAAGCAGCGGCTCACATGCGGTCGTTGCGCAAGCCCGATCCGTATAAGAACAAAGGTGTGCGCTACACTGGCGAAGTTCTACGCAAGAAGGTTGGCAAGAGCGGAGCGACCGGTAAGAAATAGTTTGGCGCGACAGGAAGAAGTAAGGACAGCGGAGCTTAGAAGATCATGATCGGCAAAATTAACAAGGACGAAGTCCGGCGGAGAATTCACATCCGCATCCGCAAGAAGGTTAAGGGCGATGCCATACGGCCACGCCTGGCGGTATTCCGCAGCTTGAAGCACATCTATGCTCAGATCATTGATGATCGGGCCGGGGTGACCATGGTTGCAGCCTCCACCAACGAAAAAAGTGCTACCGTCACGGGCGGTGGAAACCTGTCGGGCGCAAAATTAATTGGTCAATTGGTGGCCCAGCGCGCTATTGAAAAAGGCGTCAAAAAAGTGGTGTTTGATCGGGGCGGCTTTTTGTATCATGGCCGCATCAAGGCGCTGGCCGATGCCGCGCGGGAAGCAGGACTGGAGTTTTAATGCCAACAATCATCAAACGTATCGATCCGACGCAGCTTAGCTTGAAAGAGCAAGTGGTGGCCATCAACCGCGTCACCAAAGTGGTCAAGGGCGGCAAGAACCTCAGCTTTTCAGCTTTGGTTGTCGTTGGCGATCCGGCTGCACGGGTAGTCGGCTACGGAACAGGGAAAGCGAAGGAAGTTCCTTCGGCAATTAAAAAAGGCATTGAAGCCGCTAAGAAGAATCTTAGCCGGGTGAATGTGCTGGACGGCACCATTCCGCATCAGGTAATGGGCATTTTCGGTACCGGTATGGTGATGTTGAAGCCCGCTCCGGCCGGAACTGGCGTGATTGCTGGCGGTGCGGTTCGGGCAGTGATTACTGCGGTGGGCATCCCCAATGTGTTGACCAAGTCACTTGGTTCGCGCAATCCGCATAACTCAGTGAAAGCCACCATCAACGGTTTGCAGCAACTTCGAGACAAGCAGACGATTGCCGATTTACGGGGCCTGGCCCTGGACAAAATTTAGTTTAGATTAGTTGTTAGTTGAAATAGGATAGAAACGCGTTATGTCGCAGAAAATGATCAAGATCAAGCTGATTCACAGCCCGATCTGCACTCCCGAAAAGCACAAAGTGATTGTGCGTTCGCTTGGTTTGAAAACCATGAATCGGATTGTGGTTCGGCCCGACACTCCGTCGTTCCGTGGCATGGTGGCAAAAATTCCGCACCTGCTCGCTATCGTTGATTAAGCTGACAAACACGCGGAGACACGAAGATGAATTTATCAAATATTAAGCCGCCCAAGGGACAAAATCACAAGAAACAGCGCGTCGGCCAAGGTATGGGTACCGGTCGCGGCAAGTTCTCTGGTCGTGGTGCCAAGGGTGCCCGTTCGATTAGCGGTTACTCAAAAATGCGCGGATTTGAAGGCGGCCAAATGCCCCTTCATCGTCGTTTGCCGAAGCGCGGTTTTACCAACATTTTCAAAAAGCATTATGCGCTAGTGAATGTCTGCACGCTGGAAAAATTGGAAGGTACTTCGTTTGACCCCACCAATCTTATGGAACTAGGCGTTATTCATAAGATGGGCGATGGGCTGAAAATCCTTGCCAACGGTGAAATTACGCGTGCCCTTAACGTTTCCGCCCACTTATTTTCTAAGACGGCTGAAGAAAAGATTAAGGCCGCCGGTGGCACTGTCACGGTGATCCCGCAACGGATTCCGGCACCCATCAAGAATAGTAAGAAGAAGCAGAAGTAGCGCGGAGAAGACATGAAGTTCTTTGATGCAGTCGCGAACGCATTCCGAATTCCGGACCTCCGGAAGCGAATTCTGTTCACTCTGGGACTGCTGGCTATTTATCGGTTGGGCGGCCACTTGCCAACCCCCGGAATTGACGCCAACAAACTGGAAGAATTCTTTCGGCAGAACCAGGGAACAGTCCTCGGGATGTTTGATCTGTTTTCCGGTGGCATGTTCCGCCGGTTGACCATATTTGCATTGGGCATTATGCCCTACATCACTTCGTCCATCATTTTGCAGTTGATGACGCTGGTGATCCCCACTCTTGAAAAACTGTCCAAAGAAGGCGAGCTGGGTCGACGAAAAATCACCCAGTGGACACGCTATTTGACGGTCATGTTGGCCCTGGTGCAATCGGCGACTATCGCTATCAGTTTGCAGGCCTCCGGTAATTTCGTGCTCAACCCTGGTCCCTGGTTTATTTTCCTGACCATGATCACGCTGACTACTGGCACAGCTTTCATCATGTGGTTGGGTGAACAGATTTCCGAACGGGGAATTGGCAACGGCATGTCGTTGATCATTTTCACTGGCATTGTCGTCGGGTTGCCTTCGGCCATTCATAACATCTATACCAACGTAGCGGTCACGCACGAATGGAACGCTCTGCAATTGATTGTGATTCTAGCGATCATGGTGCTGGTGGTCGGCTTCATTGTGTTGGTAGAACGCGGTGAACGACGGATCCCGGTGCAATATGCCCGCCGTGTTGTCGGTCGGAAAATGATGGGTGGTATGTCCACTCACTTGCCACTGAAAGTGAATGCTGGCGGGGTTATTCCAGTCATCTTCGCATCCAGTTTGCTCACCTTCCCGCAAACAGCCATGCAGCTATCCTGGGTTCGGGACAACGCGTATCTGTCTGGAATGTTGAAGGCGATCAATCATTCTGAACCAATGTACGTGATCCTGTTCATTCTGTTGATCGTATTCTTCTGTTTCTTTTATGTCAGCCTGATCTTCAATCCCAACGAAGCCGCGGACAACATGCGTAAGTTCGGTGGATTTGTTCCCGGCATCCGACCCGGTAAGAACACCGCTGACTACATGAACAATATTTTGACGAAGATCACAGTCGTTGGCGGGTTGTACCTGTCAATCCTGTGCCTTCTCCCAGAAATCATGATCTCTGGCATCAAGCTGCAGCACCTCCCTTTAATGGGTAACTGGATTGACGCGCATTTCCCGCGTTTCCTGCTGGATGGCTTGAATGTATCGTTTTACTTTGGTGGAACTTCGCTGCTGATTGTCGTCGGCGTCGCGATGGATACCATTAATCAGATTGAAGCTCAGTTGATTATGCGGCATTATGAAGGGTTTACGCCTCGCGCTGGACGGATCCGCGGGCGTCGTAGCAGCGGGTAGATTTCGTGATCATTCGCAAAAGTGCGTCGGAATTGCAGAAAATGCGGCGCAGTGGGTTGCTGGTTCATGAGATTTTGACGAAAATGGCCCAACTGGCAGTTGAAGGGATTACGACCTTCGAGCTGGAGTTGGTGGCCGAGAAAATGATGCGGGATGCCGGGGCCAAGCCTGCTTTCAAAGGGTATTTTTCGCCAGCCGCAGGGAATCGTTACCCCTATGTTTTGTGTACGTCGGTGAATGAAGAAATTGTCCACGGCATGCCGTCGCCGAAACGGGAGCTCAAAAAGGGCGACATTGTTTCCATTGATACGGGTGTTCAGTTAGATGGCTATTTCGGCGATTCAGCGGTAACGGTGGCGATCGGGGAAATTACGCCGGTCCTCTCGAAGTTGATGGAAGTGACCAAGCAATCTTTGGAACTGGCCATTGATAAGGTTCGACCGGGCAACCGCTTGTTCGATATTTGCGAGACGGTTCAGAAGTACGTGGAATCCAACGGTTTCACCATTGTTCGGGAATTTGTGGGTCATGGCATTGGAACGCAGTTGCACGAAGAGCCGCAGATCCCCAATTACGTTGACCGTCGTGGAGAAAATCCACGGTTGAAAGAGGGAATGGTTCTGGCCATTGAGCCGATGGTGAACGTCGGCAAGCCAGCATCGCGAGTTTTGGCTGATAAGTGGACGGCAGTCACGGTGGATGGTTCGGCATCGGCCCATTTTGAGCATTGTGTGGCGGT
>JAYWBH010000687.1:0-10323 GCA_043781815.1 Bryobacterales bacterium
ATATTGGCGACAATTGAAAAGTATTTGAAAACTGCTCGCACCAAACCACGGATGCAGAAAAATCCGCCCAACATTCTTGTTCCTGGGTAAATCTTTTCAGCAACAGGGAACAAATACCAAAGCACATGCGTAGGGGATTCAGGAGGATTGTTTGTCTTTTTCCACCTTATCCAATTCGTCTGCTTCTGCTAGTCGATCTGGAGCCAGTCGTTCCATAGTCAGCGGACTTTTCGTTGCCAGTTGCCTGCTCTCCATCGTTTCCTGGTACACCACCATGGCTGGCATGGAACTGTACCTATCCCAATGGTTTGCATTGCTGGCTTCTTTAGGCGTGCAGGCCACCCTGATTCTAGTTGCCTGGTTGATCGGTTTTTCACGAACAGGGCGCGCATTGTTGATCGTTGTTTATGCAATCACGGCAACGGTCTCCATTGGATTTTCCTACGTCAGCCTCTATACGTGGTTCGCTGCCAAAGAGCGGCCAGCATTGGTGCAGCGGCAGCTATATGACACATTGAATGCTGCTTCACAAAAGACAGAAGAGCAGCTTGCCGCAGCCGTGGGCGAAGCTCGACGCCATGCCTTGGCCTTGGATGAAATGACCGTTGCCGAAAAATCTCACGGTCACATATCCGCATCGCAAGATGCTGATCCCTACCTTTCAGAAATCCGTGAAGCAGTAGCCAAAGAGGCCCGCGGAGTTGGCGGTGCATACAAAGAAGGCACTGGCGAAGGGGTCCGCTATACGGCATTTGAACGCTATACCAAGTTGGCCAATGAAACGGTGAAGCAACTGGAATCCAGCTTGGTTCGGTTGCGCGGATTTCGAAATCAAACTAAGCCGCTAGACCCCACTGAAAAGCAGTTGCGAGCTTTTCATGAAGTCTTTGATAGTGTCCCTTGGGCGGAAATGAGCCAGACGCTGCATCAGGTTAAATCAGAAAAGCCAGAGATTCCTACCTATGCAACTTCAGTAGACAAAACAGTGTCAGGACAAGAGGACTTATTATTGGCCGTCACCGAACTGGTAACAGCACCCACCCCGCGACATGTATTTTCATTCGTATTGGCAGCATTCATAGATATCATTGTGTTTCTGCTGGCCTACGCTTCGGGTCCGCACTTCTTTGGATCAAGAGAAGAACAATGGTTGCGGGCAGGAGCGCGCTTAGAAGGCGTGGACGACCCGGCATTTCTGCGTGGCTTATTACGCAAGGTAACCGCAGGCCCAGAAGGGACAGCCAGGTTAGACGCATCGCAACTCACTCCTGGGGAATTGCAGCTATGCCTCATGTTGACGGGCCAAGGCCAAGCATCGGCAGTTGAGAATCAGGGCAGCAGGTGTTATTTAATTGAGCCAAGAGCCTTTGAATCTTTAGTGGAAACCATGGCTGGGGAAGGCATCTCCTGGAAAGCAAATCGCGCCGCCGCTGGCGGTTAGGCTTCGTTGCCATATTTTCTGCATCCTACCTCCCCGCCTTAAACGTTAAAGTCGGCTTGACAACCAGCTTCCACATTCGATAAATTCAAAAAGTCGTGAAAGGTGTGTTTATGCTTCTTCGCTCCATTGGATTTACCGTCATCCTCGCCGCGTCCTGTTGCGCGCAAACTGCATTGCAGATTGAATTTTTTGAAAAATCAGTGCGCCCGGTAATCGTTGAACGATGCCAGATGTGCCATAACGCCAAGATGAAGCAGGCGGGCCTGGATCTTTCCTCGGCCCAGGGTTTCGTCAATGGTGGTGCCAGTGGTCCGCTGGTGGACAAGCAATCACCCGATAAAAGCAAGCTGCTGAAAGTCATCAGTTACGACGAAACTTTGAAAATGCCTCCCACCGGCAAGTTGAAGGATGAAGTCTTAGCCAACTTGGCCGCCTGGGTAAAAATGGGAGCGCCCTGGCCCGGTGCTGAAAATCTGACGGCAACCGCAGGCGCCGCAGCTCCTGCAGCGCCATCGAAGAGCGGCGTACGCACCGGCGGCAAGAATTTCTCCAAAGATGAAAAAGAGTATTGGGCCTTTCAACCCGTGAAGAAGCCCGCCCTTCCCACCGTAAAGAATGCCGCCTGGGCTAGTAACGACGTGGACCATTTCCTGCTTGCCAAACTGGAAGCCAAAGGCATCAAACCCGCCGCCGCAGCCAGCAAGTTGACCCTCCTTCGCCGCGTCACTTTCGACCTTACTGGCCTTCCTCCATCGCTTGAAGAAATTGACGCCTATCTTTCCGACGCCGCGCCCAATGCCTACGAAAAAGTTGTCGACAAGCTGCTGGCTTCTCCCCGTTACGGGGAACGCTGGGGTCGCCACTGGCTGGACGTCGCCCGGTATGCAGATTCCACCGGCAACGATGAAGATCACCGCTATCCCTATGCCTATCGCTATCGTGATTACGTCATTGATTCCTTCAACAGTGACCTTCCCTACAATCAATTCGTCAAGGAACAGATTGCTGGCGATTTAATGCCTTCGCCCGATGGCAAAAGCACTAACACCCGCGGCGTAGTGGCCACAGGGTTCCTTGCATTAGGGGCCAAGGCCATTGCCCAGCAAGACAAAATGAAGATGCTCTACGACGTTTACGATGAACAGGTAGATACCGTCAGTCGCGGCATTCTCGGAATCACATTAGCTTGCGCACGTTGTCACGATCATAAGTTCGATCCGCTGCTCACCAAAGATTACTACTCCATGGTGAATTACTTCGCCAATACACGCAGCTTCAAGGATTCCGAAACGCACGTATCCAAGCTACTCTTCACGCCCCTTGTTTCCAAAGAAGAGAACGAAAAATATCAAGCTTATCAATCGAAAATCCGCGATAAGGCCATGCTGGTGGAAGACATTGTGGATGCCGAAGATTCCACTTATGCCAAGAAGCAATTGGAACTGCTGCCCCGCTATATGATGGCCGCTCGTCGCGTCTATGATGGCAAGGAAGCAATCGCCAAAGTGGCCGAGGAAACACAGCTCAAAGAAAACATAATTTCCAGCTTTGTTCGATTTTTGAAACCTGCCCCAGGTTCGGTAACTCCTCATCTGGATGAGTGGCATAACGCCCCCGTCGAACAACTGGAAGAAGTGGCCAAAGGGTACCAGACACGCCTTGCCAAGAGTATGACCGATTGGCAGCGGACACTAACCCGCTGGCGCAATCAATATCGCAAGATGAGCAAAGAAATGAATATGCCTCCTCCAGACAAGCCCAAACTGGATGAACAGAAAGATGCTTTCTTGAAGGATGCTTTTGGCGGACGTGGGCCTTTTGTGGTGCGCTCTGGGGATCGAAAATCGATCTACGCCAAGGAATCCCTAGATAAAATAGAAGTTCTCAACAACGAATTGGCAGAATTGAAAAAAGGTGCGCCCACTGAACCCGAATTGGCCTGCGCGGTGGATGAAGCAATGTCCAAACCCGTGGACCAAACCATCCTCATTCGTGGCGATTACAACAGCCACGGTGAACTGGCTCCCAAGAATGTCCCAACTCTTCTGGGCGGTGCGAAAATGGAGCCCTATACAGGGCAGGGAAGCGGTCGCCTTCATTTGGCCAATTGGCTTGCCAGCGATGAAAATCCGCTGACTGCCCGAGTGATGGTGAATCGTGTCTGGTACTGGACTTTTGGCGAAGGCCTGGTTCGTACTCCCGACAATTTCGGAAAGATGGGCGAGCGTCCCACGCATCCAGAATTACTCGATTACCTCACTGCCGATTTCGTCAAGAACGGCTGGTCCGTGAAGAAATTGCAAAAGACCATCCTGCTATCCAGCGCTTATCGCATGTCCAGTGAAATCACGCCAGCCGCGTTCAAAGCTGATCCTGAAAATAAAATGTGGAGCCGCTTTGGCCGTCGTCGTCTGGAAGTGGAAGAGATGCGCGATGGCCTGTTGAAGCTGGATAACAAATTGGATTACACCATGGGCGGCACCATGCAAAAAGGCTTCGGTACCGATGGCGAAAACTCGAACGGTCGCCTGTCCATTAATCCCGAAAAGGAAACTCGTCGCACTGTGTATCTGCCGCTGCGCCGCGCCAATCTTCCTTCCCTGTTGAACTTGTTTGATTTCGGCGATGCCACCACCATCAGCGGTAAGCGCAACATCACCAACATCGCCCCCCAGGCGTTGTTCATGATGAACAGTACCTTTGTTGCCGACCGCGCCGGATCAATTGCCAAAGAACTGGTGGACGATAAAGCGCTCTCCGCATCCAACCGCATGGAGCGTGCTTATCTTCGAGTGTTGAATCGCAAGCCAGGGGCCAATGAAGTGGATTCAGCCCTCAGTTACATTGATTCCTACAAGAGCAAATACGCTCAGGCCGATGACCAGAAAGCATGGCAGAGCTTGTGCCACATTCTGCTCTCTTCCAATGAATTTATTTTTGTCGATTGATGCCCAAGGATTATAAAAATGTTTCATCCCGTTGACCCCATTCAAGAGATCTTCCGACGTCGTGAAAAGCCGCTTACCCGTCGAGCCGCGTTACGCGCCGCCGGTTGCGGTTTCGGCTTCCTGGGTCTGGCATCGCTGCTGGCCGATGCCGCCACTACATCGACGAGCCCCGGCGGTCCACTGGCTCCTAAAAAGCCCCATTTCCCCGCCACTGCCAAGCGCGTTATTTTCCTTTTCATGCACGGTGGCCCTTCGGCTGTCGATACATTCGATCCTAAGCCTCGGCTCACTTTAGACCATGGCAAGCCGCTGCCCTTCAAACGTCCTCTGGCCTTTGCCGATGGCGATGCTGGCCCGCTCATGAAATCCCCCTGGGCCTTCAAACCCGGTGGCCAAAGCGGCATCCCTGTCAGTGATCTGTTCCCACACGTCCGCGAATGTGTCGACGATCTTTGCGTGGTGCGTTCGCTTGTCGGCGAAGGGGTCGATCACGGTGCCGCGCTGCTGCAAACCTTTACTGGCTCCAGCACCTTTGTCCGTCCCAGCATGGGTTCGTGGGCGCTGTACGGGCTGGGCACAGAAAATCAGGATCTGCCCGGCTACATCACAATCAAGCCCACGTTGTCCCACGGTGGTGCCAAGAATTACAGCTCAGCATTTCTGCCCGGCGCGTTTCAAGCCACACCTATCGGCCATTCCGGCCTGAAAGTCGCCGACATTGAAAAAGAGCCCATTGAGTTCCTGATGAACAAGAAAATGGGACCCGATGAACAGCGTTTCGAATTGGACATGCTGCAGAACATCAACCGCAAACACGCGGAGATGCGCCAGTATGATCCAAACCTGGAAGCTCGTATTCAAGCCTTTGAACTGGCCTTCCGTATGCAATCGCAAGCCCCGGAAGTGTTCAAAGTGGAGAATGAATCAGAAGCCACCAAGAAGCTATACGGCCTGGACGACCCCAAGACCGCCGACTTCGGTTGGCAGTGTCTGCTCGCCCGTCGCCTGGCTGAAAAAGATGTGCGGTTCGTGCAATGTACGCACAGCTATAAGTGGGATCAACACGGCCAGTTGTTCAACAAGCACACGGAAAACGCCCTGGAAGTGGATAAGCCAATTGCCGGATTGCTGAAAGATTTGAAGGCTCGCGGCATGCTGAAAGACACCTTGGTAATTTGGGCCGGCGAGTTTGGCCGAACCCCGGTATCACAAGGCGGCGACGGTCGCGATCACAACCCCTACGGCTACACAATTTGGATGGCTGGTGGCGGCGTTAAACCCGGTTTCATTTACGGTGCCACCGACGAACTGGGCTATCACGCAGTGGAAGACCGCATGCACATCCACGATTTCCACGCCACGGTTCTGCACCTGATGGGCATGGATCACGAACGGTTAACCTATAACTATTCAGGTCGCGATTTCCGCCTTACCGACGTTGCCGGAGTTGTCGCCAAAGGCATCATCGCTTAAAAAACCTTCCAACACATGCCCACCCCTCACCCCAATCTCCCCTCGCTTTCATTTAGAAAAAATAGTATACTTTTTCTAAATCCAAAAAACTCCGCAACCCCATGCAAACCAGCAGATCTAAGATACTTGCACGTATTCGTCGGCAAGGAACAGGCTACGCATTTTCCGCAAAAGACTTCACAAAAATTGCGAACCGAGGAATGATCGACGTCACCTTCGCCGCACTACTCAAAGACGGAACAATCCGTCGCGTTCTACGTGGCCTCTATGATTTCCCCAAGCGAAATCCGTTACTGGGCGGGCAACTCAAACCGGACATTGATGAGTCCGCAAGGGCCTTGGCAAGAAGGCATAGATGGCAAATAGTTCCAGATGGTGCTTGGGCCGCGAATCTTCTTGGCTTATCTACACAAGTCCCGGCGAAGATCATTTATTTGACCGACGGACCAAACAAAGAAGTAGTCATCGGTCGCCGCACAATACGATTCAAGCATGCCCGACCGAACGCACTCGCAGGTCTCCATGGACGGCTCGCATTGGCTATTCAGGCACTCCGATATTACGGCAAGGACCGAATCGGTGAAACTGAAATTTCATGGCTCAGATCTTCACTGTCGGCAACCGAAAAAAAGAAGCTATTGAAGCACACCCGCTTCGCTGCAGATTGGATCTACGAAGTAGCAAAGAAAATAATTGGAAAATCAAAGTGAATAGAATCGCTCAAATGTCAGAGTCAGGACGTGCCGAAGTGTTCGGTGAAACTGCGGACCGCAAAGACCTACCCGATGCCGTTGTAGAAAAAGACTTCTGGGTCTGTTGGGTGTTGAAACAATTGTTCTCCATTGACGCTTTTGAAGGTCGACTCCTTTTCAAAGGCGGAACATCTCTATCCAAAATTTTCAATGCGATCTACCGCTTCTCCGAAGATATTGATCTTGCCGTAGATTATGCTGCGCTCGGGTTCACCGGTAAAAAAGATCCACGGCTAGATGGTATTTCCAAAACCAAACAAGGCCAGATTCTAGCCGAGATGATGGCTGCATGCCAGCGCTATATCGCTGGTGAATTCATTCAGGAACTCAGAATCCGTTTCGAGGCGGTACTAGGCAAAAGTGGTGGTTGGAGCCTTGAAGTAAGCCAGCAAGATGCGAATATTGTTCGCTTCATATATCCCAGCGGAGCCTCCAAGACTGCTCATTACGTCAGCCCGCAGGTGATTTTGGAAATGGGCACCCACGCCGAATTTGTACCTCGCGATCGGTTCATGGTTCGCTCTTTTATCGCCGAAGAGTTCCCCCACTTTGTCGAAGATCTGGAAATTCCCGTGGTAGCACTGTTGGCAAAACGGACCTTCTGGGAAAAAGCTACAATCCTTCACGCCGAATACCATCGACCGAACGATAAAGCGCTTCCTGGTCGTTACTCTCGTCATTACTATGACG
The DNA here is from genome assembly GCA_043781815.1 of Bryobacterales bacterium. Taxonomy (GTDB): domain Bacteria; phylum Acidobacteriota; class Terriglobia; order Bryobacterales; family Bryobacteraceae; genus JANXSF01. Next base: position 7,305 of record JAYWBH010000687.1, read on the forward strand.
TCGCCATGTTGGCGCTTGGTCCAATAAGAGCCGAAGCGCTGGCTGACCTTGAACTGCTCGCCCAGGTGGTTACTCATAAGAAGGCCTTCTACGCTGCGGCCTGGGCTCGCTATGACATTGCAAAGCCCGGTAGTCTGCGATTCCTGCCGATGCCGGAAAGAATTCCGGCGTTGAGGCATGACTACAGAGAAATGGCCGTGATGATCTTTGGTGATCCTCCCAAGTTCAACCTTATTCTGGACACTCTGAGCGCATTGGAACGCGAAGTGAACGCTACCAGCTAACCTCCAAAATACCTGCCCCTGCATTTGGTGTAACCTTGAAATACAGAATCCGTCTATGAAATAAGTAGCGAGCAGCGACGCGAGTAACAACGTGAGCAATAGCGCCCCCAGAGTAGCCTTCTTTGCCGATTCGTTCCACGAGGTTAACGGAGTTGCGTTAACCAGCCGTCAACTGGATGGCTATGCCCGCCGCAACAACCTGCCATTTTTAAGCGTCCACGCTGGTCCCCAAAATAAATTATCCACCGACGGAAGCGTCACCACTTTAGAAATCCGCCGTAGTCGAGCCAAATTTCCCGTCGAAGTGGACCTTTACTTCGACCCTCTTTTTTGGCGTAATTACTTTGTCATTGAGCAAGCCCTTGAATCCTTTCAGCCCGATGTGATTCACCTTACCGGACCCAGCGACGTTGGCATGTTGGCCGCCTATTTCGCCCATTCCCGCGGCATCCCTCTGGTAGCCAGTTGGCATACCAATCTGCATGAATTTGCCGCCCGTCGGCTGCATTCCATGCTCAGCTTTATCCCCAATAAATTTCGCGATTTCGCAGCCGCTTTAACCGAACGCAGCACGCTTGATGGGGTCGCATTGTTTTACCGCATCGCCCGAGTCCTGCTGGCTCCCAATCCCGATCTGATCCGCTTGTTGGAAGCCAAAACCGGCAAGAAGACTTTCCTCATGCGCCGAGGCGTAGACACCACCATTTTTAATCCCGCCAAACGCTACCGTCAGGATGGCGATTTCGTCCTTGGGTTTGTTGGCCGCCTGCAGCCTGAAAAAAATGTCCGCCTGTTCGTAGAAGTGGAAAAACTTCTCGCTGAAGAAAATCATCGCTTCTTGATCATCGGCGAAGGGCCAGAACGTGAGTATCTAAAGAAACACTTGCGTCGCGCTGAATTTACCGGAATTTTGCAAGGCGAAGCCCTTTCCAATGCCTACGCCAACATGGACCTTTTTCTGTTCCCATCGCGCACCGATACGTATGGCAATGTAGTGCAGGAAGCGCTTGCCAGTGGGGTTCCCGCCATTGTCACCAATCAAGGCGGACCGCAATATATTGTGAATAACGGGGTCACCGGAATCGTCGCCCGTAGCGATGAACATTATGTCCATTGCGTTCGGGATCTGGTTACAGATCTTGCCCGTCATCAGCAAATGCGCAATGCCGCCCGCGCTGCCGCCCTGGAAGCAAGTTGGGACAAGGTGTTTGACAACGTCTACTGCGCCTATAGATTCGCCTTGGAAGCCCCCGCCAGCGAATGGCGTGCCGCAAGCTGAACCCCTATTTCATCCGCTGCAAATCTCCCTTCACCCAGCAGCTTCGTGCTATCCTGCCACTACTACCATGGCAGGAATTTTTCGTGATAATTTGCTGGCTGGCAAGACGGCCTACGTTACTGGCGGATCCAGTGGAATTGGCCAACGGATGGCGGAACGTCTAGCCTCGCAAGGTGCCACGGTTATGATTCAAGGTCGCGATCAGGCGAAGCTGGATGCCGCCGTCAAACTGATCATTGATGCTGGTGGCAAAGCCGACGGCATTTCCGCTGACGTTCGCGATTATGCTGCTACCGAAGCTGCCTTGGCCAAGTGCCAGGAACTCTTCGGCCCCATTGATATTCTTATCGCCGGTGCTGCCGGAAATTTCCCCGCTCCCGCATTGGGCATGTCCTCCAACGGCTTCAAAGCCGTAATGGATATCGATCTGCTTGGTTCCTTCAATTTATGTCGCGCCGCTCATCAGTTTCTACGAAAACCCGGTGCCAGCGTGATTGCCATTTCAGCCGGACAAGCCCAAGCCCCCACTGCCTTTCAATCGCACGTCTGCGCAGCCAAAGCAGGCGTTGAAATGCTGATGCAATGCCTGGCTTTGGAATGGGGCAAAGACGGAATCCGCTTGAACTGCATCACGCCCGGTCCTACCGACGATACGGAAGGCATGCGTCGACTTGCGCCTTCTGAAGAGCATCGCGCCAAAGTGCTGCGTGGCGTCCCGCTGGGTCGGCTGGGCAATCGCGATGAATTGGCCGATCTGGCGCTATTCTTAAGTACTGAAGCTGCCAGCTACATCACTGGCTCTATTTTTAATTGCGATGGCGGTTCATCCATCGCCGGCAGAGGACTCACACTTTAAACATGGCCGAAAAACCTTCACTTCTCCGCCACCTTGGCCTAACCAGCGCCACCGCACTCGTTATCTCCAATATGGTCGGCACAGGGATTTTCACCACCACTGGATTTCTAGCTGGTGACCTGGGCGATGTATCTACGGTGCTCGCCATCTGGGTCGTCGGCGCGATATGCGCACTGGCAGGAGCGTTCTGTTATTCCGAACTCGGCATCAACTTCCCCAGTTCTGGTGGAGAATACGTTTACCTAACCGAAGCCTTCGGACCCGCCGCCGGTTTCATGGTCGGTTGGATTTCCTTCGTCGCCGGATTCTCCGGACCCATTGCCTTGGCCGCGCTAGCCTTCTCCGAATACGTCGGCTACTTCTTTCCTGCCGTGAAGGTTGAGAATGCCCATTGGTTGTTGGCTGGCATCAAGGTGGGCCCGGGACATTTGCTGGCCTGTGCCCTGGTCACTCTGTTCACAGTGTTAAACCTATTCGGCATTGGACGCATCGCTAAACTTCAAAATGTACTGACCGGTGTAAAGCTGGCAGTGATCATCGGCTTCATTGTTTTCGGCTTCACCATGGGCAACGGCAACTGGGCTAACTTTTCGCAAAGCG
>JAYWBH010000688.1:0-3413 GCA_043781815.1 Bryobacterales bacterium
CCGCCTTACCGCCCTTGACGCTTTTCGTGGTGCCACCATGGCTTTCATGGTGCTGGTGAACAACCCCGGCAACGGCGACTTTTCCTACGCCCCACTCAAACACGCCGATTGGGATGGCTGGACCCCCACCGACGTGGTATTCCCATCCTTTGTCTGGATCGTCGGCGTGGCACTTACTTTGGCACTGAGCAAGAAATTGGAAGCAGGCAACACACGCGGCCAACTACTGATCCAGGCGGCAAAACGCGCGGCCATCATTTTCTTTTTGGGATTGTTGGTGTATGCCGTCCCCCATTTTGATCCGGTAACTTTCCGAATCCTCGGCGTGCTGCAGCGGATCGCAATCTGTTATCTGATCACCGTCGCCATCTACCTGTACTCCACCTGGCGTGGGCAAGTTGCCGCCATCGTCACGCTGTTCGGCATTTACACTGCCTTGATGTTCTTCGGACCGGTGCCCGGTTACGCATCAGGACATTTGGATATGGACCGGAATTTTGCCCACTACATAGACAAAATCATTTTGGGTTCCCACAATTATGCCAACACGAAGACATGGGATCCGGAAGGGATCGTCAGCACGCTCCCCGCGATTGCCAGTATGTTGCTGGGGGTAATGGCCGGTCATATTTTGGCGTGGAAAAGCAGCTTAACCGAAAAGATAAAGTACCTTGTACTTTGCGGCTGCGCACTTTTCGCACTGGGATACCTGATGGATATTGGGATGCCCATCAACAAGAAGCTTTGGAGCTGTTCCTTTGTAATGGTGATGGCAGGGATTGATTTTCTGCTGTTCGCAGGTTTTCTGTGGATAGCGGACTTAAAAGGGAATCGTAAGATTTTCGCGCCTTTTGTGATCATCGGGATGAACGCAATCACCGTCTACATGGCTTCCGAATTTCTGGATACAGCGGCAAGTATATTCGGTTGGAGAGATGCCATCTACACGTTCTTCAGCCGATTCCTGGCACCAATTGACGCCTCACTACTCTATGCACTGCTTTATGTTTCGCTGATGTACGGCATTGCCTGGGTGCTTTACCAACGACGCATCTTCCTGCGGGCGTAAAAGTTCACTCAGCCCAATAGCCGGGGCGGGCACGAACCACTGCACCACCTGCTTTCACCTTCAAGCTGATTTGATGATAAACCGGTGCGCTACTTTCCTGCGGGGAAAAGCTCAGCAAATATTGGGTATGCAGGTCGTCCCCCACTTTGGTGATCACCTTTTCCAGACCAGCTAATTTGGTGAACGATAGCCGCTCCCCACCGGTATACTTTGCAAAAGCGTCAGCAGAATTCTTATCGCCCATGCGGCCAATTTCAGAAAATATTGCCAGCAGATTCAGACCCGAACCACTGTCATACACGCGACGGCCAGATTCAAACCGTTCATCGCCCTTCGATGTAAAAGGGGTGGCGTAGGCGGAATAGGTTACTGGGTAAATGGTCACATTAGCGGCTTGCGCTTTGGTCACGGCCTGTTCCAGCTTTGCCGAACTACCACGATCTTTACTCTCCCCAATGACAACCACCACTCGACGATACTTTTGCCTGTCTTCCAGCAGCTTGACTGCTTCCAAAACGGCATCGTTCAACTTGGCACCGCCGCCGTCAGGTTCCAGGCGACGCATGGTTGCGGAAAACAGTTTGCCGTCAGAGGTAAATTCCTGCATCACGGTCACTTTATCGGAATAAGTTAGCAGAGCTAAAACGCCACGGTCCCCAACAACTAGCGGCTCAAACATAGCTCCGATTTTTTGTACCTTTGCCAAAGCAGGGCCAGCAATGGAACTGGTCTGAACCGCCACAACCAACGCAATGGGCAATTGAGAGATTTCCAGGCTATGCTTAACCAGTTTGCCGTTATCGAAAACTTCAAAATCCTTTTCGGTGAGCCCGCCAATCCCCTTACCGCGCCGATCCGTCACGCTAGTGGGAACCAGAATCAACGGAACAGAAGTTTTTATGGTGAGTTCCTGCGCGGAAAGCCCAAAAATACAGAAAAAGGCCAATATTCGCATGTCTTTATTCAGACGCACTCGTCAGTCGTTCGGTTTCTCGCCTGCATTGCAATCGGGAAGAGTACGGTTTGCGTAATAGTTCAAACCATAGCGAATACTCCGCGGTACATCGCCAATGCATTGCGATTCAGGTTGCGCTTTCATCTTCTCCCATCGTGGCCGTGCTGAACCAAGGGCATTCACTTCTGCCAGTTTGGTTGCTTGAAACCAGGCGAAACAGAGGAAACTGGCCGCAGCAACAGCTCGCAAGCTTGGCCTAAAGCAAAGGATGGCCAGGGGAATTATTCCCCAAGGAAACGTTAGCGAAGCAATTGCCTGTCTTTTAATGCCGGAATTCACCGCAACTGGAACCAACTGCGCAGCCAGAAGAACCACCATCAGGCAAACCAAAGATAGGCAGAGTAACAAAGCTTTTCTTTCCGATTTCTGATAGCGGACTGCGGCAACCACACACAGTGATGGCACGGCAGGAAGGATATAACCAGGCAGTTTATTCATGAAACAACTGAAGAAGAAAACGCACCAAACAGCAGTCCAGAAGAAGGCCTTGGTAGTGCTTTCCTGAAAAATGCGGTGACCCAGAATCATCGGCGTCCACGGAACCATTGCTCCTAAGACGATGGGCAGATAGAACCAGAATGGTTGGACATGTTGCAGTGCCAGATTAGCGAATCGACCCAGGTGATGTTCCACAAAGAACACTTGCCAGAATGTCCAGCCGAACTTCAAGGTCATCGGGATGTACCAGACTGAGGCCACGGCGATGGCTCCCACACCGGGCACAATCCAACGCCGCCATTCGTGTCGTTTCAACCAAACCAGTGGAAGCAGTAAGGCCGCAGCCACTGCTCCTTTGGCCAACAAGGCGAATCCGAAGAGCACCGCAGCAGCGCGTCGCCAACCCGCCAATACGGCCAACAGCGTCCCAGTGAACGTAGCGGCCAGCGGCAGATCGGTCACTGCCACTTGGCTGAAGGCGAACCAGTATACGGTGGTGGAAAGCATTGTGACTGCGGTGAGAGCAGTTTCCCGTGACTCTAAAATCTTGCTCAGAGCTTTGTAATAAAAAACCAGAAACAAAACGCTGCATATCGCTATGGGGAGCCTGGGTGCAAATTCACCGGGCAGGCCCAACTTGAATCCTACGGCGGACAGCCAGTACAGCAACGCAGGCTTTTCAAACCAAGGCTCGCCCCACAGAATGGGGGAAATGAAATCGCCGGAATCGGCCATATGCTTGGCGATGGCGGCATAACGGGGCTCATCGGGGGTGATGATTCCCGTGCTGTTCAGACTCCACGTGTATAGAAAAGTGATGGCCAGGAAGGCAAAAGCCAAAACCGGCAAGCGAACTGGCACAATGACAAGTATAAAATGACTTCGATGCGC
>JAYWBH010000689.1:0-27791 GCA_043781815.1 Bryobacterales bacterium
AATCTCTCTGGCATTGAATTCGTCCAAAGTTTGATCCAGCCGTTCCAAGCCTAATTCATATCCTCGCACCAGTGCGCTAACCGTTTCTTGTGCATGGACATCGGGTGGCGAAAAAGCACGTTTGATCCAACTGACCTTAGCCGCTTTTTGAGTTTCCTGTTCACTCAATCTCGCCGATTCGCGCCCACGGCCCAACCGGTCCCGCAAGTCGATCAACGCTCCCAGTGCTTCTTTGCGGCAACGAAGTTCGGCATCGCGTCGCAAATTACTTTCCCTGGCACCATAGGTCGCACGTAGCTCATCCAACATGGTATTTGTCTGGGCGTTTAGCGTGTGGTTCAATTCCTGAAACGCTCTACCTTGCAGTTTTACTTCCTGAGTTAGCGCTGTGATGGCCGCCCATAAGGAATAGGAATCGTAGTTGCCTTCAGTTGTTTCTGTACCACCTTCTGTGCTGCCGCTGATTGCAGCAAGAATCAGTGGGTCAATTCCAGCAGGCGGTTCCTCACTGGCCAGCGCGGAATCCACTAACTGTTCAAAGCGCTGCAGAATTTCTTGGCGATTCATTTCCCTGGCACCCCAGTGCGCTTTTCCTGAGTTTTCAATACGTCAAGCCATGCTTGTGGACCAATAAATATTCTGTGCTTTACTTCGCCATCCAATATGGAAAGTGTGGATCCACGGGGATCATCCGCCTTCAACATGGCAAGCGTCCGTTTGCGGGGATCGCTTAAACTTTCAAAGGCATCGCGAATGGCTTCAAATTCGTCGGGAAAACGTTCTGGAGGAAACTCTTTGACCTTGCTCAGGTAGGCGGCACGAATCTCTTCTGACCCCGCATTCAAAGGGATTCCCAACACTTCTCTAGGGTTTGTCATTTCCGTTTCCCCTTCTTCTTTTTACCAGAAGGTGTATTGCCGAAAGTTTGCTGAAAGATGTCTTGCGGGTTAACACCAGTCATGATTGCATCCTTTAGAGTCTCGAAAAGCGAGTCGGCCAGTTCTTCTGGAATACCCTCTGGCTTGTTGGTGTCGAACAGTTCCCGCAGGTGATCTATGTCCAGATCACCTTCTAAATCCAGCCTACGGCCTGCAAATTCACCGCGCTTGCGACGGCAATCCGGACAGTTGCAAACATTCATGACGGGCAACAGATCACTATAATCGGGCCCAGTTCGGGTACCCCTAGCGGGAAAGGCTTTGGCTGATTGTTCCTTTTTTACTACTACCTGCGCTTGTTCCAAAGTAAGTATAAAAGGCTCCAGAGTAAATGCGTCAGCATTAAATTCCACCGCTTCGTCAATCAGATCCTGATCGCGGGAAGCCCTTGCAAAAGCTGCCGCCGCAGTGGCGCAAACTTCTCTTCGATCCGCAAAGTATTCTGGAATGGACTTGGCCCGTAGCATCAGGAACCTTGCCTGGGTGGCATCTTCACGCCCCAAACCCGCCCCTGAAACCACATAGGCAAATTCTGGATATCCACAGCCGAAAGCGGCCAATGCTAACAAGCGAAGCTGGTTTGTGTTCAGCGAATCCTGCGATTTGGCAAAATGCTTTTCCGTTTGCCGAATAGCATCGAATGGATGCCGGAATTGAGTGACATTCAGGTCCTCCGCAATCCCTGCCACCAGGGCGACGGAAGCGGGCAATGCCAATCGCTCTTCCTTGCTCAATTTAAACCATTTCGTCTCAGGGACCAACGAATAGTGTTTCGATGCTGCGGCAAGCCCTCCTATCAACAGATCCGCAGCACAATCGGTACCCACAAGACGCTTCAACTCTTGAAAGGCAATGTCCTTCGCTGCTGAATTGTAGCCAATCGAAGCAATCAGGTAGTCCATGGCAGTCAAAAAAGCTGGACGATCCCCTTGCTTGGCTTGTGGCAATGCTTTAATCAGTGCCAGTTTATCACCCGCCAGCTTCAGTTTCCGTTTCTCCAAGTGACGGATTGCAGCAGCGGCCAGCAGTTGGAAGCGCGCCCCACGCACCGCAGAATGGAGAGGATCAATTTTCTCAACTTTGTCCAGATAATTTAATGCAGTGGGAAAGGCGTCGCGTTCGCCATAAACATTTACCAGATGCAACATAGGCTCAATATCCATGGGCCTGACCTTGTGCCAATCTTTGGCAATTTCTTCGCCCCAATCCGCCGCTATTTTCGACGTGTAGGCCAGCCAAGGTGCATAGGATTGCGGTTGCGGATCCAATGCGCAGGCCCGTTTGAATAACTCTTCGGGTAATAAGAAGTAGTATGCTTCCGGGGACGGCTTGCCGTGAAAGCGGCGATCAAAAAAGAGCTTGTCCAGTTCATCTACATCCAGCTTCAGAAGCAGTTTCGCCATGTGCAGATAGAGTGTTGCCTCTTCCACACCGTTTGCTGGAAACCAACCTTCGCGCACCGCGTGCATACGAAACTGATCCCAAAATTCGCAGGCGGCGGCAACACTTCGGGGGTCGCCACTGGTCGACAGGCCATAGGCAATTGACCTGTAATAGCTGGCGTCCGCTTTGGGCAAGCCGTTCAGGGATGCCGCTACGCGGTCAGCACTCACATCGTCCACGGCGCATCGAATCGCGATAAGGCGTTTGAGATTCTCGACTAGCCTAGGTGCGATTTTTCGGCATTCCTGCATGGCCACGCGCATCTGCTTCAGCGCTTTCTCAGTCCCCGAGGCGTTTTCAAAAGCTTCATCCAGCTTCAATAGTTCGCGTCGTAGAGTGTCTGTGCTGAAGGCAGTGCGAGACAGCAACGTTGTTTCCGCAGGATTCAAAGGTGCAGCAGGCGGCTGGCCCACCATAGCTTGCATCGCTAGAACAAGTCGTCCCGGTGCGGAACCAGGCTTGATCAGGTTGAGACATTCCAGGCAGGCAGCATCCTGATTTCTATGGAAGCAGGCAATGGCCCGCACCAGTAGTTTCCAAGGTGCAAGCGGGCTGCGATGAGAAATTTCTGAAAGGGAAATCTGCTCATCAGTAACCGGCCCACTGGTAACCAGTTGGAAGGCTTGGTTGAGCGCTACGGCGGCCGTGCGCAGAGGGTGCTCTGCGGGCAAAGCAGTGCAATTGGCCAGCGCCTTCAGGTCAACAACACGGTTCTGGAGGGTCTGCTCAATAGTGGCACGAAGCTCGGCAGACAGGTCGGCATCGGCCAGGGGTTTCAGCAGCGTATCCAGGTCATTCCCGCGGGCTGCGTTGGCCGCATTCAGCGCATCCAGATTAGCGACGCTGGCGGGGAACCGTTCGCGCACCAGTTGCTGCAAGGACTTTGCTTCCAATACAAGGTTCTTGTCTAAAAGAGATTGAACTCGGACCGCATAGGCCTCAATGAGCAAGGATTCGGAACTAGCGGAGGGATGCGCTTTATGTAAATCTTTGGCACGATCCAGTGCGACTTTAATTTTTCCATTGGCCATCAGTTGGCGGATGGCAGTTTGCTCATCGCTGACATTCTTACTATCTGATCCGGGGAGAGATTTTGGATCGGGATTCAATTTTGGTTGCATCACCGGGTACCTTTTTCAGGGGAGTCCTTTATTATGGTGCACCCCAACGGATTTGTCACCGTGGCTGCGAGGAAAAAGTGGAAGATTGTCCGCAGATGACGCAGATGAACGCAGATAAAACCAAAACGCAATCGTTAGATGTTTGGAGTTATCTACGCTTATCTGCGTCATCTGCGGATAAATCCCTCATGGATCTTGTGGAGCTGCCCCCAGGTTATTTTGTCCGCAGATGGCGCAGATGAAACGCAGATAAAATCAGAACACAATCGTTTGATGTTTGGAGTTATCTGCGCTTATCTGCGTCATCTGCGGATAAATCCCGCTTAGAACTTGGTGGAAGCGCCACCACCGCCCGAATCTCCCCCGCCGAAGTGGGCGTCGGAACTGTTCCCCTGCGGACTTGGCATGGCCGCGTTCTGCGATGCAAGCCCAAAAGTTGCGGCCCCAATGTTTATCCACGATTTATCCTTGCCCGAGAGGCGCTGGGCGGTGAATCCGCAGCGAATTCCGCCGGACCCTTTGGCAAGCCAGCGTCGGGTGAACACTGCGACGCCGATTAACAATGCACCCAGGAGCATGGGGTCCCAGGCATGCCGATTCCAGCCGAGATAGGACTTATTGGTGACCAAAGTGAGGATGGCTACGGCAATCCCTACCACGATAACGGCCCGGTCCTTTCCGTGCAGGCCACGTGCCAGCACCACGGGAGGCAAACACCAGGTGAGCACCCAGGTAGCCACGTAGAAAGGCCTGGAAAACTCCATACCGTTTGGAGGAGCCCCCCACCATTGCCCCAACGGGTTGACTGACGAAAACTGGAGATTGATGGCGAGATAGATGCCGAGCCAGAGGAGTGCTTCAGCAATTGAATACTCATTGTTCCGATACGTGAGGCGGTATCGGGGGCGTGCTGTGACCACTGCGCACAGGCCAGCGGCATAGAGCGTTGCGACGATCAGATGCTGCGCTGTATAAGTTGAGGTCCAGTAGTGTGGCAGCCAGATGACGAAGATCATGGCGGCAAGAAACGCATAATGGAACCCGAAACGATGCCATAGCCAGAGGGAAGCTATGGCTCCGGCGCCTGGGACCAGAAATTCAGCCCCGGTCGACGCGGGCGGATAGGATCGATCGCTGAACAAAGAAACTTGCAATCCCGCGCAGAGAAAGCCTACCGAGCAGACGGCGAGGGCTTCCTCGATGCCGTAGCGATAGAGTCGGGCTTGGGAAACAGCCCCTTCGGCAGCCGCGTAGGAGATAGCAGAGAAGATGAGAAGCAAAATGCCGATGCTTTGTTGGTGGGGCGTTGATATGACGAACGTCAGAGCCACTGCGGCGCTAACAATGATCAGGGTGAAGAGGAACAAGACGAGCCGCAGGAAAATATTGGTCCGGCGAAGATCGCAGCCGGTCTCCTGTTCCATTTGGTGGTACTGCGCTTGGGTGAGAAAGCCTTCACCCGCCCAGTCCTTCAGCAGATCACGGGCGCGTACGGTTTCTTCGTCGGCTGGGCTGTAAGCTCTCAATTATCCCTCCCGAAGCGGCGCGCAATCAGGACCAGCATGACCAGCATGGCGATGCCTGTGAAAACGAAATAGCTTAATGCGGCGATCGCGTTATTCAATCCGCGAAGAAGGATGGCGCTGACGCCGATGTAGCCGTAAACTGCGGCGTAAGCGATGAAAGAGAACTGGCGGCACGTGAGGCCCCAGGCAAGAGATGCGCCACAGGCGGCGAGGAGAAAGAGAAGCCATAAAAAGTGGCCCTCCCGATTGAAGACCCCCGATAGCAAGGCCCAAAAGAGAACGTTGGCTGCAACATTTAGATACGTACCGAAGAAATGGGGTTTCACACCACGTCGCTGCAGTGCGGCTCCGGTGACGATGACGAGTAGGCTGTATAGGATGGCATATTGCCGGTACGTTGCGTCCTGATGGGATGGCCAGCGTGAGATGTTGAGTCCAAAGCACCCGGCAAGCGAGGATAGTGCAAGAGACAACACAAAACGGTTGTCGAAGCGGTAAGTGAAAAAGAAGAACAGGCAAGCGGTGACCAACAGATAGAGATCCCATTGGCCAGAAAGCAACTGAAACCGATTTTCGATGTAAGTGAGTTCCAGGGACCAAACCAGACTACCGAGGTAGAGTACGTAATCGAATATCAGGCTCGGTGCAGGAGTTTCTGCGGGGGACCAGGCGGGAGCGCGTGAGACGCAATACCAAAAGCAGGTGGCGAACAATGTAGATAGGATCGCCAGCACCAGGACGTCGCCCAGTTTTTGCGAATAGGTACTGACTGTCCATCCGAGGCCAGCAATGAATGCAAAAATACCAATGTAGAGGAGGATATTTAGTTCGAGAAAAAGGGAAAATGGCTCGTTGTGAGAAAGGCCTGCAAGCAATGTGTGCTGTTCCGAAGTTATGGTGCCGGAATCCCGCCATTGTTCCAATCGAGTGAGGATGGTCATGAGGTTTTCCTTCTTCCGATGGGGGGTGTTCCGCAGAAGGGGGTTGTTTTGGAATCGATTTCTTGGTGCATGAACTAACCTATGGTACACGCAAAGGCTTATTCGGATAGGAAATGAAGATTGTCCGCAGATGACGCAGATGAACGCAGATAAAACCAAGACGCAATCGTTGGATGTTTGGTGTTATCTGCGCTTATCTGCGTCATCTGCGTCATCTGCGGATAGATTCCTGGAAGGCGCGGGCTGTCCACAGGTTTGAAGATTGTCCGCAGATGACGAAGATGAACGCAGATAACACCAAAACGCAATCGTTGGATGTTTGGTTTTATCTGCGCTTATCTGCGTCATCTGCGGATAGATTTTTTGAAGGCGCGGGCAGTCCGCAGGTTTCCGGATGACGCAGATAACACCAGAACGCAATCGTTAGATGTTGGTGTTATCTGCGCTTATCTGCGTCATCTGCGGATAAATCCGTCTATCCAGGATTTGCTACATTTCGCTGAGGGCGGCGATTAGGGCACCTTTTGCGGTTGTATGTAGTGGGTTATCGGCTAGGCGGATTTCGGAAATCGGAAGTGGCAATTCAGCGGCTTTCAGTGCTACCTCGAACTTTTCACGGAATCCGCGAGGCATGACACTGCCGCCGCTTAACACCAGTGGAACTGCGCGACCCAGTTTGGGCAAGGAGCGTGGATCACCAAATGCCTGCTTCAGCGAGGCCACCAGAGATTGAATCAAATCGTCATAATAGACAGCCAATACCTGATGGATTTTATCGGTGTTGGCACCATTCAGTGCGAACCCGTCTTCCTTGGCTAAGCGAATGCGATTGGCCAGTTCGCCAGTGACGCTGGCGGTGCTGGCGTCTACAAAATCGCCTGCTTTGGTGACGCTGAACGTGGTCACCGGGACGGCCAAATAGGACAGGCAAACGTTGCAAAGTCCGCCGCCAATGGAGATGCCAATGCCGGTGTAGTTGGAACTTTCCAGTTCCCCATAAACCACCGCCAGCCCCTCATTCACGCTCTTCGCCGTATAGCCGATGTCGCTCAAAATCTGATTTAAAGTAGCTTCGTGATAGGTTAGATTTTCCGTGGCCCCAATGGGTGCTGCGGGCACGCTAAAGTAGGCCCGCTGCCCTGGTTGCGTCGCATGGCCGATGAGGCTAAGAATGATTTGCCGCATCACGTTCAGGCTTTCTGTTTCCGACGGATTAATGAAGCCGCGGCTCATGGGGCGGCGCGTATCTATCTGCAATAAATCAGCAAAACGCTCACTTTCATTGCCATGCACCAGAATATCGGGCCCCACGATGGTGTGCGGAATGTTTTCCCGGCGCAACACAGCTTCCCTCATTTTCGAATTCGGCAACGTCACAAAAGAGTTGAGTTGGCTGCGGTATTCGTAACCGCTTTCGGCTGGGACGGCCGATACAATCCGGCTGGTCCCGATATCCAGGCCGACTGGATGGGCAATATTATGTTCCGTTTTTGGCATTTAGTTAGAGACCTCGTTCTTGTTTTCTTTTTTCAAACTTTGGGTAATTTGCCCGTACTGGTCGCGCAATTTTCGAGTGAGAATGGCTGGCGTAACGCCTAGTGTTTTGGCTTGCAAGGCCAACATTTCCGCTGCTTTGGCAAGACTGGCATCCATCGGCGGACCCATGGCATTCACATACGATTCGTCGTATTGGAATCCAAACAGGTGGATGCTGGGCAGTGGAATGCGGTAATTATCCGGCAAACCCACTTCAGCAAAGGGAAATTCTCCGCCAAAATCGGTATGGTAGCCAACTCCGAAATTATCGTTGTTCACCGACACCTGCCCATGGGTAACGCAGTTCTTTTCGGAAATATGATATTTCGACCGCAGCATGTCAGTAAGCAGGCGAGCCGATAGTTTTTGGGCGTCAGTAATCAGCGGTTCCCCATCTTCATGAGACTGCGCCGCTTCAAACGATACTCCAAGAAAGCTATGATTCAAATTGATGTAGGTGGAATCCTTATCGGCCCAGATACTTGCCCCGGCATGGAACGCCGGTTCGCTTTCCTGAGTGATGCGCCAAACCCGACCGAAGCGATCCACCAAATAATGATAGGCCCGCTTGCTGCGCACAAAAATAATAGCACTTTCACCCAGTAGCTTCAGACGTTTATTCTTTTCTTCTTCAAAGGGGGCCATCATACTTTCGGTGGTGTGAAACACAATGCCCACCGGGTCCTTCATTTCAACAGGGGATTTGGCACCGGCCCCAAAGCGATAGTATTTCCATTTGGGCTCTTCACCCAACGGGATGGCGAAGCGGGTTTCAATGCGCAGGGTGTTGGAATAGAGCTCCTGCCCCGTATCGCGAGTGTCCACCAGCCAGATTTTACCGGGATTGCTGGGGGTTAGGATGGTTGGGGCGGTGGCAATGGGGGTGGCGGAACGGCTTAGGGTGCGCGCTTTCACGGGGCGTTGCGTGGTGATCACACCAACCATGATTACGGCCAAGGCGACCGCCACTAACCCTTTTTGCAGTAATGGTTTGTGCTTGGCGTACTTGGCAAAACGAGAAGGCGCAGCAGGGGTAGCCTTGCTGCGAAGGTAACGCAGCCGGTCAATTGGATCGGCAATCCGGGCTGCCTGCAATTCCACCAGCTTCGTTTTCGGAGCGATGGATGGCTGATATGGGACTTCCATTAAGTACGCCAAAGCTGAATACTAAGCTTTGCTTACCGCACCTTGCTACTGTACTGCATTCGGCTATTTTACCTTGAATGTTTATACTAGCCATGGCGACGGGTGGAATACAAGCTGGGAACACCTGATCAAACCAGGAAAGGTCAACCCCGTTCTGGAAATGGGTAGGTACTAGGACCAAACCGATTAAAGTTTCATAGTTTAGGGGTTGAACGACCACGGTTCAGAGGCCACACTGTAAAAGTTAATTAACCTACTGCCATGGATCGATCAGACCAAAGACAATGGGGTGCGAAGGAAGTCGCCCGCCTTCTGACTCTCGTAGAGAGCGAACGACGTTACTACCAGGAGATTCTGGCCATCCAGCCGGTTCCGGTGGCGGTGATCGACGCAGAATTGCGTTTGATCTCCACCAATAAGGCGTTCCGTGCCTTATTCGGACTGAGCCGGGAAGACGCTCCTGACAAATTGGAGGCTGGTGGTCCGATTGAGAACGAGCTGCAACATGCGTTCTTAAGTCGGCAACCAGTGATGGATTTTCCTTGTACGTTGTTTGACAAGCAAATACTGGCGTCTTTGGCCCCACTGAATAGCTGGGAAGAAGGTCGTGAAGCGGTGCTCACCGTCGCCGCTGTTCCTGCGGTGGTGGCGGCGATAGAGGCACCGGTTGTCATTCCTGAACAAATTGTGGAAGCTCCCGAAGCAGAAGCTGCAATTGAGGAAGCGGCGCAGCCTGTTCCAGAAGTGCAGCCCGAACCGGAGCCTGAACCTGAGCCCGAACCAGAACAGCGGGAGTTGACCATTCCCCTGCCGATTTTTGCTTGGGAAATTGACGCCGATGGTGCTCGTCAGTCGTTACTATCCCCTGAAGACGGCATGGCGGCGGCCCTGCGCGACATCACTTGCGCGGTCCCCTTTGAGGACTGGTTGCAACATGTCCATCCAGAAGAACAAGCCAATGTTCAACAGTTTTACGCCCTCATGGTTCACCGTGGCGGACGCGGATCCTGCGAATATCGCATGGCGCTCGGTAATTCCTGGTTGTTAGTCAGGGATTCCGTTGAAGTGACCGTAGATGGAATTTGCCGTGGAGTTTCCATTGATCTTACAAGGCACTATCAAGGGATGCAGCCAGGCCTGGAAACCTTGCGTCGTGAAACCGCCGGGCAGTTAGCGCGATCAGTTACTCATGAGTTAAACAATACCTTGATGATCATTCAAGGATATGCCGAGGAGTTACATCATGGATTCAATGAACATGACCCCCGGCGTCAAGATACACAAGAACTCGTAAAAGCTACGGCCAGGGCTGCGGCTACTGTTGCACGGTTGCAAAGTTACTATCGGCCAGCAGCGCCCAAAGTGCAGGTGTTCGATCTTCACTCTTTAGTGGAAGGCATTGCCGGAGCGCAGCCGCGAATCTTTGAGCATGTGGAACTGGAACTGCAAGCAGGACAGCCCACCATTGAATTTGATGCGGTTCTATTGCAGAACTGGTTGAAGCTTTTAGTGGAAGATACACTGACGCACAATCCTGAAGCAGTAGTTTCCGTTTCAACCCGACTCATTGTCTGGAAGGATTCTGTTGGATTTCCAGGCACCCCACTTCCCGGCGATTACGTGGCCTTGCGGGTCAGCGTGAGTCCAGCACCGGCCACCCGGGCAGGCTCATTGGGATCACTCGATTTTTCATCAGAAGCGGCTGCGGTACACTCTTTAGCCGTAAATTCCGGTGGTTCTATGTGGTTGATATCGCCATGGGATCCGAATGGAGTGTTTCAACTTTGGCTACCCAAAAAAAACATAGCCCATGCTGAAATCATTCCGCCTCCTCCAGTTGCTGTAGAACCTACGATTGCCGCAGCAGTTCCTGTGGTTGTGGAACCGAAGATAAGGAAGCGCCGCGTGCTGGTGGTGGAAGATGAAGAAGGGATTCGTTCCCTGGAGCGTCGTTTATTGGAACGGCAAGGGTTTGAAGTAATTGAAGCAGCCAGCGGCAAAGAAGCTCTGGAATGGGTTGCCGGGCAATCTGGTGAATCTTTGGATTTACTGGTGACCGATTGGTACATGCCAGGAATGACAGGGATGGAGCTGATTGAAGCTTTGCGTCGAACATATCCTGACGTTCCGGCACTGTTAGTTTCAGGTTATGCAGACGATGCCGCAGTGCAAGCAGGAACCATGCCGCACCGCATGTCATTTCTACAAAAGCCATTCACGTTGAATAGCTTGGCCGAAGCAGTGGAAACTTTATTGCATCAGTAAGTTACTAACTAGAAATCTGGACTTAGTTGGAAATTGAAAACTTCGCTCGCGAGCGGGCAGGCGGAGTTTTCCCAATTTCAGAAGTTTCCTCAGGCATTCGAAGGTGTGAAGAAAGTCCGCTAGCGGACTTGGCAGGCAAAACTGCCTGCCCCACTTTCAATAACTTTCACTAACTTTCTCTAGATCTGGAGTTGTCTTTGTGGGGCAGGCGATTCCGCCTGCCAAGCCCGCCTAGCGGGCTTTTTTCATACCTTCGAGTGTTGGAGAGAAGCGTATCAGGCATTTGAAAAACCGCTCCCTGGCGGTCTCTTATCCACAGGAATGCCTGTCCAAATTACATCGGTTTAGTCGAGCATGTGTGCTGCGAATTATCGTATTCCCTTTGCACAGCGTAATCTTTCTTACCAATCCTGAAAGTTGGAACGTCGAACAAAGAGTTGGCGTTTATAAAGCTGCACTCATCGCCGATTTCCTCTCCCAGCAGGTCAAGCGTCGCCGTATTAAACCACGAGGTAAAATCGGGATCAGTAATGATTTCAAATAATTCGTGAGATAAAACATTGTTCGTGGAATCGGCGCGGGCTCCGTTGGGACTTCCTGGTGCCACCGAGCAATTGAAGCCGATCTGATCGGGTTCCACGCTGTACAGCACGTGTCCGATATCGAAGAAATCTGCGCTTCCATGGTATGCACAAAGGGCATTGGAAAAGCAGACGCCCAAAGTCTGACAAGCGTCCTGGCCGGGCGGCAGAAAGACATGGTAGATGTGCCCATAGCCGGTCTGCCCAGTGGAAGCGGCAACGGCGTGAACTTTGGCCAGAATGTCGCTATCGGAAAGAGGCGAATCAGTGGCTGCATATGGGATCATCGCCGACTTACCCACTGTGTAGCGATTATCGGCAGTAGCCTTCACGTACTGGTCGGCAATGTGGATGAATTCGCTGGCTCCAAGGTCTTTCAAGAATCCTTCAGGATCTCCCCAGCAACTGGAAATTGTGCAAACGCCATTCGGTGCGAAAACGGTCACCGGATTCAGGTAAATTGCGTGCGATTGAGCGTAGGTTACAACAGGCCCTCCACCGTAGGATAAATCACCAGGGGCGCGCATCGATAAGCCATTGCCGACACCTGGACCTGAGTTGGATGAGCCGGAGCGGCTCCCAACAGACAAGGCAGCACGCCCCACTGCGGCGGCACCAGGGGCATTGGATCTTTTTCCATGACTGCGCCTTCCAGTTGCATCCCGTCCGGCCACTTCATCCGCTGAAGTAACAGTAACTCGAGTCGGGCTCACCACCTGAGCGTCTAACGTGATCGCGGTCAGAAATCCAGCCGCTACCGTCAATACCAAGTTATTTAAAATCATATATTTTCCTTTGGAATCGTTTTTGGTTTATTGTGAAGTCGAGCGGCCAGTAACATTCCCGGCCGCTCTGGTTTAATGAAGCAACGTATCTATTTGTCGACCAGTGTGACCGGCTTAGCCACCATGCCACCTGAGCCCACCCAAATCACCACTACCGTTGGAGCTGTGCTCATGCTGGTAACCGTTTTGAAAGTGTAGGCGCCTCCGGAAAGGGTCATCGGCATGCCCGGACCATTGAGATTCGTGCCGTAGGACAGCGTCTGATTCGCTGCACTTACCGTGGCCAGCAGGTTCAGCTTCTTCGACTTGGTCCAATACTCTACTGTGATTAAGTTGACGATGACCCGAGGCGTCAAAGTCACCGCTCCAATGGCGGAACCGCCTGCGTAGGTAGCCGTGATCGTAGCATTGGCCAGTTGGCTCAGACTGCTCAGGGTGCCCAGGGAAACCGGGAAGAAAGCTGTGGACGCTCCCAATGGAATGGTGACCGAAGAAGGTACTGTGACCAAAGGATTGTTGCTGGAAAGGGCCACAGTAACGGATGAGGAAAGGGTTGGCGTGGTGAGTCCCACCATAGCTTGGACAGGCCCCGCAGTAGAAACCGGAGGTGCCGCCACGTAAGACAGCGCCAGAGGCGGGGCGGCATAGATCAGGGTGGACGATGTGAATGACTTTCCATTCAAAGTGGCCGTTGAGGCGACATAAGTATCGGACGCAACCGGTGAAGTTGATGCGGTGAAGATTCCGGTTGTACCGCCTTGTGGCACGCTGACGGCGGCCGGGATGGTCAGTAGTCCAGGATTATCGCTGCTGAGATTGACCACTACCCCACCGGCCTGCGCGGGATTGTTGAGGTACACGCCACCAGTGGTGGGTGAGCCACCCGATGTGCCAGTGATTGCCAGATAGGCAAGTTGGGAGTCAACCACCGGTGGTGGTGTATCGGCGGAAACAGTAGCAAAAGTGACCGTGTAATAGTCAACCTGGCAAATTCCAGTGCTGATGCCGCCCCAGCGCGGGTTGCCGCCCATGAACAGTTCACTACCGAAGCGGAAAGAGCGCAGATAACCGCCTGGAAGCGGACTGCCGCCCATTGGATATTTGCTGTCTGCTGTAGCAAAAAATTGGTCGGTAATAATGGCTGTGGGACCATTGGTCACCGGATCTAAAGAATAAGTAAAGTTGACTGCACCGGCGGAAAAGGTGAATACGCCACCGCCTGCGAATGTGGTGGTTCCGGGACCAAACGAACTATCGGCGCTGGCCAGCAGTCGCTGCGGGTTGGTAACCAGAACGTCAAATGTGACATTGCGAGCAAGAGATCCAGGCAGAGTGTTGCCACCACCGCCACCCCTTCCGCCGGGAGAAACATCAACCCCAAACACCTGCGGTTGTCCAGTGGCGGGGTTGATTGCAGTGAACTGCAGCCCCATTGCGCCGCTTGGCGTGGTAATCGCAGTCACCTGAATATCACTGCCATCGTTGACTGGCGCGGAACCATAAATCAGGAAAGGCAATGTAGACGGCGTTTGGAAGTTGCTGAAGGTGAGGTCCCCGGCGGAAATTGATCCGTGTGTGGCAACCAAAGATTTCAGCGTGGATCCATTTTGCGCCATCGCCGGAAGCGTGAGGACCGCAGCTCCTAACAGGGCAAGCGTCGGTGTAACTTTGTTAAACATTCAATCTCCTATTTGAGCCGGATAGCTTCAAAACTTTACGACTATGGGGTAGGACACTGCAGGAGAATGGGTGGAACAGCTTTTTGCCGATGTTTAGATTAAAACTTGTCAGTCAATGCTGCCGGAACCTTAGAATACGAGAGAGCTTCTAATATTTCCTTATTTTTTACTTAGCTCCATAGTTTTTCCAGTCATGTGCCGATCATAACTGCAAGGTCACTCTTATGGATGCCATTGTTTGGATGTTTCTCCCCGCTTTCGTCGCCGTTGGGTCGGCGATGCTTTCGTACTACATAATGCAGGCCCGCTTGGAACTGGCGATTTCCAAAGAACAAGAAACCATCACGCAGGTTCGCACCATGCTTACCAGCCAGCAACAATTGATGGAAGAAAAAATTAAGACTGCTGAAGAATCCTCCAAGCGTAAAGCTATGGACGATTTTCTTGGCGATATTCGCGTTGAAGAACGGCACTATGTCAAAGAGAGCAAGTCTTTATTCATGAACAAGAAAGCCATGGTTTTGCAGGAACGCCTGTATTTCCGCAACCTGCCGCTTTCCAACTGGGTGGAGCATGAAATGGTGGTGGAAGAAGGCAACGACGTGGGTCGTTTGCTGAAGAACGCCAGCGTGTTCAGTTCCGGCGGAGTTACCGCTGCTGAAGAGCTGGAAACCGGTCGCATGCTTAGTCAAGTGCGCTAACGGCGTGTTACAGTTGGCTCTAGTTGCCAACCGATTCAGAACTTGGATTAATCTTGACGCACGGTGCCGGATCAAACGCCGATGCACCGCTACTTGTTGCCGTCGCTTCCGCATTTGAACAAGCAGGTTTTCGTGTGGTCCGTCACACGCTGCGCTTTCGGGTGGCGAAGCCAAAAGGTCCTCCGCATCCCAAAGATGGGGAAAAAGATCAGGCAGGCTTATACGATGCGGTGATCCAACTGCGGCGCGAAGGTTGCCAAAAAGTGTATTTAGGTGGTCATTCCTATGGGGGTCGCCAGGCAAGCATTCTTGCCTCCACGCATCCTGGTTTAATGGCTGCACTGCTGTTATTGAGCTATCCGCTGCATCCACCGGAAAAGCCAGACCAGTTACGAACCGCTCATTTCCCGTTGCTTCGAACTCCTTCGTTATTTTTCCAGGGCACTAAAGATCCATTTGGGACGGAAAAAGAGCTGAAAGAGGCATTGAAATTGATTCCAGGAAGAACGGAGCTTGTGATGATGGAAGGCGAAGGGCACGATCTGGGTCGTTCCAAGCCCGCCTTCGCTAAAAAGTGCCTGGATCGATTCCAAACTTTCATCGCCGAATAGCCCAACTCCGTCCCACAGTGACTTAAGATATCTGTAATGCCAAAATCGGATCGATTCGTCGAATTCTGCATTGAGCGCTGCGCAATTCTGGGCAGCATTGATTCCAAATACATGTTCGGCGGCTGGTGTCTTTATTGCGATGGCGCAGTGTTCGCACTTGTTGCCGATGGATCGCTGTTTCTTAAAGGCGACGATCAGAATATTCCAGAATTCACTGCAAAAAACATGCAGGCGTTCCGGCCATACCCAGATAAGCCGGACACGATGAAATACTTTCAAGCTCCTACCGAAATCTTTGAAGATGAGGATGTGCTTCGTGAATTGGCAGGCAGTGCAATCCGTGCGGCGCAGCGGGCAAAATTAAAGAAAGCAAAATCATCGACCAAAACGGTAAAGCGCGTCGCCAGTTCTAAGAAAAACGCTCCCTTGGGATAGGGCTGGGGTGGCGTAACACGGCTCGCCTAAATCGGTAACCGAAAGCACTTTCCATTCAGCACCTGCTTGCAGCACTGCGATGCTGCCGTCTTCACTGGCCAAATACAACTTCCCGTCAGCGGCAACAGGCGATGCGGAATAGCCACCCAACGCGCCTTCCACCCGGCCGGTTTTCAACACTGTTCCAGACTTGGCATCCATCGACGTCAGAATGCCGCCATTCTTCACAAAATAGATCACATTCTGATAGTGCAGTAACGATGGAATTACGCTGGTGAAGCTCTTGTCATAGCGCCAAAGTTCGTGAGCTTCCATGCCACCAGATTTCGCATTTCTATCCAGGCGCATGGCCACCATGGCATTCGGTCCCAATACTTTGCGCTGTTTGGCATCCCACTTTTCCTGAGTAATCACCAGATCGCGATTGCCTTCATACTTGGCGATGCCCAACAAAAACGCGTCCGTTCCGTATTCATCGGCAGTAAGTTTGCCATCGCCATTCTTGTCCAGCCGGGCCAATCGTGGCGCAAACGGTGCCGGATCTTCCGATCCATAGCCGAACAGATACACCGTGTCGCCCACCAGCACTGGGCTTGCGACGATGGCGGTTGGCATGCCCAGCTTCGTATAAAGCCGCTTGCCCGATGTCACGGAATGGGCACCCAACATACCTCGACTTGCGGTAATGATCTCATTGCCCACCAGCAGCGCGGTGCCCCAACCATCGGATTCCTCGCGGGCAGTTTTCCACTTGATTTCGCCATTGCGACGGTCAAAGGCAGCAATGTAGGAATCGTCAATTTGATCGATCACAACCACAATGGAATCGCCCGCAAGAATCGGCGACGCTCCAATCCCCATGACGTTAGTAAACGGACCCAGCGGTGCTTTCCAGCGCAACTTGCCCGATGCATCATAGGAAATCAGCCCGTACTCTTTGAAGAAGGAATAGACATTTTCACCGTCAGTCACGGGGGTAATGGCAGCGGGATGGTTTAAGGTATTGACAACTTCAGTGCGCGGTTGCGGCTCGGCACGTTCCCACAACAATTTGCCTGTTTTGCGGTCGAAACATTGGGTATAAAGCTTGCCATCTTCAGCCCCAGTAAGAAAGACATGAAGATTCGTCAGAACTGGGGAAGACTTGCCCGGACGGACCACAGTGCGCCATCGCATGTTCTTTTCCAGGCTAAGTTCAGCGGGAAAACCAGTGTCCTTAGAAACCCCGGCACCATTAGACCCGCGGAATCGGTTCCAATCTTCTGCAGATGTAGCGGACAAAAAGAGGACCAGCAAACTTACGGTACAGGATCGGTACATGGTGAGGGCAGTATATCAGGCCACCATCACTTAGATGCTGCCAATTGAGCGGACAGCCAGGGATAAAAATGCTGGACCTCCGATGCCCGCATCATTACCACCTGACCATTAACTTGCCCTGGCTTTGATATGCCCATGGCCATCAGATAGCTGCCGTCGGCAAGTGGGCGAACACGAATGCTGAATTGGGGCTTTTCTGCATTTGGAAAATGATGAACAGTGGCAATTGTCGTGGGAAAAAGAATGTCCACTGTTTTCTCAGGATCATAGTTGCGGGTGATACTGACTAACGAATGATTTGACTTACGAAATACTATTTGATGAGAGAAGTCATCGTGATCCACATTGCCCAGCTTGTACTGCCACGATTCAAAATCCGACCCGAATGGAGCAATCATCACTGGTGGGCCAAGCGCTTTGAACACTTGTTCCTTGGTGGTGCTCATGGAAAACCAAACAAGCTCGCCCCCTTTTACTTGAGGGTCGGCCATAGGTGTTTGAGAAAAACAGGACGCTGCTGCTAACAGCGCCCCAAGTAGAATACTTTCCCTATTCATTTTGTTGGTTATTTTCCAATTGTTTTCGGAAACTTTGTATTCCCCATCAATTCCACAAGGCGGTCGGCATCACTTGTATCTGTGGATAGGGCAGCCGCCATCTTGAAGAAAATATCGGTCTGATCCATATAACCAGTGAAGAGGAAAGCGCCAGGGCCTTCCGCCGTAATGGGAACACTGGACCCCGTATGGTCACCCGTGCGGAAACCAACAGCCAAACGACGAATGCCCGCGCCGGAGTTAACGGGATAGCCGTTTTTCGGATCCAGTTTATAGGCAGTTGAGCCGAAGTAAGTGGAGTAAGTGCTGGCCGCCGGATCTTCTGTAACTGAAGCTGGTACGTTAACACTGGGCATGCCAGCCGCACCTCCATTGTTCGAAGCTGTGGTATTTGAGTTTACAAAAGGCAGGCCTGCGCGGACATTGGCGAATGAATCTCCAAACACCGAAAAATCCTGATCGCCTGCCGCCGTTTTGAAAGGAACTTTTGTACTCTTGGCCCGATCGTAGTATTCCGCATCACTAGTGTTATTCACACCAACAATAGACATGGATTGATCATGGTCAGCAGTTACAACAATGAGCGTGTCTTTGGTTGCCCTTTTGGCCGCCCAAGCCCTGGCTACTCCAATCGATTTATCGAATTCGATGGTATCCCAATGGGTACCAGCGGCGTTGTTAGAGTGGGACTGCTTATCAATTGAGGCAGCTTCCACCATTAAAATGAAGGGGGCTTGTCCAAAGCTGGAAGAAAGGACTTCAATTGCTTTAGACGTCATCAGGTCTAGCATTGGCTGATCGTTGTAAGTGCCAAAGCTGGCCAGCGGTTCCGAAGCCGGGCGCTGCATTAACAATTTATCGTAGGCAACATCCATGTTCACGTCAGCTGCAGTTGCAATGCCGTTACTGGCCGGGGCAGGGCTGGCGCTTCCCTTGAAGAGTCCCAGCGTAGGTTGGCTGAAAGATATCGCTTTCAGCGCTGTGGCAGTGGTCACATAGCGATACCCTTTGCTCTGAAATTCTCCAATTAAATCGCGCTTGTCAACGCGGCCTGCAGAAGTGAAAGGATCGGCACCGCCACCCAGAATCACATCAAATGCGGGTAAGCCGCCCAGCATGGGATTTTCCAGGTATTGACGGGCAATTTCAAGGCGTGCTTGACGGAAGCCGACGTATGCGCCTTCCACTGCGGGAGTAGCGTCAGTAATGGCGGCGGTGCTTACAATGCCAGTGCGATAGCTGTAACGGCGCTTCAGATATTGCCATAAATTTTCTACTCGTGGATTGTCGGTGATGAAACTAAGATTAGCGGCGTTGGTCAACCCAGTGAAACGCCACTTACAATCAGTGCCATCGGCCAGAACGTTCACCGCGTTTAAGAAACTCTTATTCCCGGTGGCCCAAGCGGTCCCGGTGTTGGCTGAATCGGGTATGATCGAATCGGTTCCATAGGTCATGGACATACCGCTGATGGGCATTTTGTCCATTTCCAGCAAGTCGTCAAAATAGCCATCGCGGAAAGAATTCTTACCGTTAGCATCCACGATAGAGCGCGAAATCAGTCGGGCCGAATCCCGGTATGCCGTGCCCATACCATCGCCTATGAATAAAATGATGTTGCGACGGTTAGCCGCTGTCAATGTGAACTCGCGAACCTGGACGGTGCGAGTATCCGTAACGGTGGTGCCACCTGCGTTAACGGAAACATCCAATTTCACATCGCCCGGTAAGTCAAACGATTGCAGATTTGCGCGCAAAACCCAGTCGGAACTGGCATCGCAATCAAGGTCCGCTTTCACAGCAGCGCTGAACTTAGAAGTCAAATCCAAGCCGCCAGCGGTTACTTTCAAATTGGCGACGCTGGCAGCATTGCGAACTTCAACCACAAGATCAATCAGCTGCCCTTGCAGTAATCGGGTGCGCTCTGGCAACACCAATTTGACGCTTGGTGTGGAAGTCTGGGCGAAGAGGCAACAAGTAAAGAGTGCCGCAGTAATAACAGTGCGGACTTGGGAACTAAAGAACATTTTTATCTCCGTTGTGGATTTGGTTGTCAGCTTCTTATGCTAATCAACGGATGTAACGATTTGACTAATTTCAGAACAACTCTGCGTTACAGTAAGTTAATATGACACGCCGTACATTCCTTTCCAGCATTGCTGCCACTGCCGTTGCGCAAACTGTTCCGGCACGTCCCAACATTGTGTTCATTCTGTTGGATGATCTTGGCTATGGCGACTTTGGCTGTTACGGGCAGACTAAAATCAAGACGCCCCATGCGGATCGTCTGGCTGCGGAAGGCATGCGCTTCACAAATTGTTACGCCGGTGGCACGGTCTGCGCGCCATCCCGTTCCGTGTTGATGAGTGGGTTGCATAATGGTCATGCCGCCATTCGTGCCAATGCCGGAACGGCGCCGATTGAAGCGACTGACGTCACATTAATCGAGAGACTAAGAGACGCTGGGTATCGCACTGGCGGATTCGGCAAATGGGGGCTCGGCGATAAAAGCACATCAGGGGATCCCATGAAGCATGGCTTCAATGAGTTTGTCGGCTATTACCACCAGATCCACGCGCACTCCTACTTCCCGGACTTTTTGTGGGACAGCGGCAAGCGTTGGGATCTGCCTGGCAATGCCGATGGCAAAAAGCAACAGTACAGCGCTGACCTGATTGCTGAACGGTCTTACCAGTTTCTTAGTAAGTCGAAAGAAGTCCCGTTTTTCCTATACGCCACTTACACGTTGCCCCATGCGGAATTTGAAATTCCCAGTGACGCACCTTATTCAAACGAGCCTTGGTCGCAAGGGGCAAAGACCTACGCAGCCATGGTTACCAAGGCCGATAGTTACATTGGCCGGATTGTGCATTTACTTGACGAACTGCAGTTGGCACGGAACACAGTCGTGTTTGTGGCCAGTGATAATGGCGGGCCAGGGGGTGCTGATAAAGGGTTTGAATTGTTTCACAGCAACGGGATATTGCGCGGGGAAAAGGGTGGATTCTATGAAGGCGGCATCCGAGTTCCGATGATTGTGCGTTGGCCGGGTCATGTAAAAGCTGGGTCGACCAGTGCCCTTCCCTGGACGTTTGCCGACGTGCTACCGACGCTGATGGAAATCGTTGGAGCCCCTGCGGTTGCGGCGATTGATGGACTATCGGTGTTCCCTACCCTGATCGGCAAAGGGAAACAATCGCAGCACGAATATCTGTATTGGGAAATTCATAATTGGAATCAGAAGGAAGGCGGCTTGCGAAAAGGCTCCATGAAACAGGCGGCGCGGGCTGGGGATTGGAAGGCGATTCGGAATCGGGAAGGTGCACCGGTTGAGTTATATGACTTGGCCAAGGATCCAAGTGAAACGAAAGATTTGGCCGCAGACATGCCAGAAGTGGTGAAGCGGATGGAACGGATTTTGAAGGAGGCACACGCAGAGCCGCGGTCGCATGCCGGTGGTACGTCGAATTGGGTTCAGCGTTAAATTGGCAAATGGCACGCGATTGGAATTTGATATCCTGAAGGGTCTCCATTAGCTAAAGAAGGTGCAGGAAATTAGCGCGAAAACAATTCTTGTGCTCCACACGGGCGGTATGGGCGACCTGATTCTGGCTGCCAGATTAGTAGAGGTGTTGCGCAACCACAATCCCGGAGGTAGTGTCCTTTTTGTGGTCCGCAAGCCATTCGCGCAGGTTCCCCAACTATTCCCTTATCCTCCTGATGAAGTCCTGACACTAGACTTTGAACCGCATCCTCAGTCTGTCCCTACGGAAGCGCTACGTGAGCAGTTACGACTGTTAGTCAAAGTCATTCAAGATCGGCAACCGGATACTGTGATTGCTGCCGATTTAGAACCCAGTTGGCTTAGTTGGTTTTTGATATCACAGCTTCCCCAGTCTCAGGTTGTGGCGCTCACTTCCAGTCAGCCAAAGCATGGTTTATTGCCGCTCTTGATCCAGGAGTTCGGAGGCACAGCGCGAGCTTTTGAAGGGCCTGCGTATCAATCCGATCTGCATGAAAACCAGCGGTACAATGCAATTCTTGAGTATCTGGGTTGCCTGCCACCGGATATCAAGCCATGGCCCAAACCTACGGCGGATTCGGAAGTTTTTGCACAGATCGGAGTGCAGCCGGGTAAGTATATTGCCTGTTTTCCCACTGGCGCTGCCAGCACATTAGTCAAGCGTTGGAGTCCGGCGAATTATGCCGAAGTATTTACTGGAACACTAACTGAGGATTGTAAGTTACTGCTCACTGGTGAAGTTTCTGAACGCGATGCTCTGCTTGCATTCCGCGATGCATTCGAAACAGAGGCACAGCATATCCGCATCTTTACAGGATCGGCGCAAGACATCGGCAAGTTGGCGATGCTCCTGGCCAATGCCCAAAAATACATTGGTAGCGATACCGGCCCGGCGCATTTGGCACAGGCTTATGGCATTCCCGGCGTGGTGGTTTTCGGCGGTGGCACGTGGCCGCACTATGCGCCTTGGGGAAATGGATCGGTGGGAGTGGTGCAGCGCCTAGGCTGCTTTGGCTGTGGATGGGATTGCGCTTTTGGCAAAGCTTATTGTTTGGAAACATTGCCGGTAGACAAAGTTCGGCAGGCATTTATTTCGGCTGGCACTTTTCCAACCGGACCATCGCTGTTCGAAGTGGAGGCACCGGCGGAGTTTGATCATACTTTTCTAAAAACAACAGCGGCATCTTATCGAAGTGCGCAGGCGAATCGGGCGAATCGATTTGAAGCGGCCATTGAAATGGAAGGCAGTTTGCGGTTTCCAGTTTGGCCCCAACCATTCCGTGCGCACGAAGATAAAATGGATCAGTTGGAGGCAGTGTTGCAAAGCCAATTGAAGGCGCTGCAATCTGTAGATAAGGCTCTGCGAGCTTTTCTGCCTGAAGCGGGCGGCACGGTTTCCGGCTATGACGATCTGGAAGCGGCTCTGGTTTCAAAGTTAAATCGGGATCGGGAATTTGCCCGGGATTCAATGCAACGATTGGCCAATATGCAGACGTTGTCCACTCAACTGGCGGAGATGACTACGGCTGCGCAAGAGCGTCTTGCTTTGATAGAAAAGTCTGGCGCAGAATCGCAAATGTATCAAGTAGCGTTAGCCGATGCCAGAGAACAATTAAGTGCAGCAGGCGAGCGCGAAAAATTGATGAAAGAGGAAGAACAAGCATTGCACGCAGAGTTGTCTAAATTCCACACGGAAACACTTGTAGACGTGATAAAGCGTAAATGGAAATCGCGATGAGCCCGTCCAAAATGCGCATTGCAGTGAACCTGCGGCAATACTTTAAGGGTCAAATCGGCGGCATGGAAAACTATGTCCGCAACATTCTTGCACGACTGGATTCTCAGCAGTTGACTATCTCTGTGCAGTTGACTATCTTTGTCCAGCATGACCAAGCGGGCCATGTGCGGGAATTTGCGCCTGGTGCGGAACTGATTGAAGTGCGCCATGAAACGGCAATGGCAACCATGGCGACGACTTTGAAAGAGCGGGAATTCGATCTCTTATTTTGTCCGCTGCTTGTGTTGGAACCCCTGTTCGTAAGCATTCCCACCGCAGTGATGATGCCCGACGTGCAGCACGAATTTTACCCTGAATTCTTTGAACAGGCGGTGCTCAATTGGCGTAAAGAAACGTATCGGCCAACCGCCATACATGCTGACGTGTTGTTCACCCTGTCTAACCACGCCAAGCAAACCATCCTGGAAAAGTACGGCACGCCTGCGGAAAAAGTGGAAGTGATTTTCCTTGATGTAGACCAGGAATTTCGCCAACCTGCCAGGCCGGTTTGCAAAGAGTTTACTGCTCTCAAGTTACCGGAACAATACTTCTACTTTCCAGCCAATTATTGGCCCCACAAAAACCACAGCAATGTCTTGCTGGCATTTTCTGAGTTGTTGAATAGTGGGAAGCACGATATCCACCTGGTGCTGACAGGCGCTGCTTCTACAGGCGCAGAGAAAATTGTGGAACAGATTCGAGCGCTGGGATTGCAAAGGCGCGTCCGCATATTGGGGCATGTGAAAAAGGATGTTGTAGTTGACCTTTACCGGCACGCGCGAGCGCTGATATTCACAACTAAATTTGAAGGGTTCGGAATCCCATTGTTGGAGGCTTTCCATAGCGCAACGCCCGTGCTGACTTCGAGTTCTGGAAGCACAGTGGAAGTTGCAGGCGATGCCGCGCTGCTGGTGGATCCTTTGGATACTGCGGCCATCGCCGGTGGCATGTTACGTCTGCTGGAAGATGAAACCCTAAGGCAACAATTGATCGCAAAAGGCAGACTTCGGGCAGAGTCATTCAGTTGGGATAAAGCTTATGCAGACACCAGGAAGGCATTTCAAAGAATCACCAGCCCTGAGTTTGCGAAACGACGTCCTGTAATTCAAGTGACCGAATGGCCAAAGTTTGGCATAGTTACTCCAACTTACAACATGGGAAATTACCTGGAAGAAACCATCCAGAGTATTCTCACACAGGATTATCCACATGTTGACTATGTAGTAATGGATAGCGGATCAAAAGACAATACGGTAGAGATTCTCAAGAAATATGAAGGGCGGTTGCATTGGCGATCAGAAAAGGATAACGGACAGGGAGACGCTGTAAACAAGGGTTGGCACAACACCCAGGGAGAAATTTTCACCTTCCTAAATGCCGACGATACTTACCTGCCCGGGGCGTTGGCTACTGTAGCAAAGCACTTCCGCGAAAAGCCAAATGCGGGCATGATTTACGGTGAGGCTTACCATGTGCATGCCGACGGTAAGATCATTGATCGCTATCATACAAGTCCCTTCAATGTAGAAACGTTGAGCCAGCAATGTTACATTTGCCAACCTGCGGCTTTCATGAAACGGGATACTTTTGCAGGGGCAGGCATGATTAACGTAAACCTGCATTACGCACTGGATTACGAGCTTTGGATGCGCATTGCCAAGAACAATGCAGTCTACAAAGTGGATGAGTATTTAGCCACTTCCCGCATGTATAAAGACAATAAAACGTTGGCCAACCGGCGAAGGGTGTATCAGGAAATTTTAGGTTCTGTCCGGACGCACTACGGATATGTTCCGTTTGAATGGGTGAACGGTTACGCCTGTTATTTACTGGATAGAAAAGACCAGTTCTTTGACCGATCCAAGCCTTCCTTACTTTCCCATGGAGTTAGTTTTCTATTGGGGAGCTATTACAACCCTCGCCAACTACAGCGTTACTTTGCGGATTGGGGCAAAGGTTCTGGCCTGATTGCATCGTATGAAGGCCGCTGGGAAGATGGCTGGATTTCCAAACGCTACCTGAAAGCAATGGCCGTGGGTGTGGCCGGGGAACGCATTCATATTCAAGGAAAGAATGTGGCCCCTCATCGCCGAGCCTTAAAGCTGACCATCAAGTTGGATGGTGAAATTGTCAACCAAACTGCTTTGGCAACGCAAGGGCCGTTTGCTATTGAGATCCCCTGCCCACAACAATTTCAAGGCAAATGGTGCCAATTGGCGATTGAGGCAGATCGTATCTGGTCGCCAAAAGTGAATGGGGATTTACGCAAATTGTCTTGCGTGATTGACACGGTGGAGTTGCGGTGAACCAGCCACTGGTCACGATTGTAACGCCTTCCTTTAACCAGGGACATTTCATCCAGGCCACCATTGAAAGCGTCCTTTCCCAGGATTATCCACACATTGAATACATTGTCATGGATGGCGGATCCAGTGATGATACAGCAGAAGTGGTGCGCCCCTATGCCGACGCAAAGCGATTGACCTTCATTTCAGAAAAAGACCGTGGCCAATCCGACGCCATTAACAAAGGCTTTCGCATGGCTCAAGGCAGTATTGTTGCCTGGTTAAACTCCGACGATATCTACTTACCCGGCGCAGTGAGCGCGGCAGTGAATGGATTCATGGAGAAGCCCAATACGGGCGCGATTTATGGGGAAGGGTTTCAAATAGACAGGGAAGGTAAAGTGAAGAGTAAGTTCCCGTTCACCGAACCATTCAATTTATGGAAGCTGGCTTACTCACTGGATTACATCTTACAGCAGACTGTATTTTTCCGTCGTGATGCGCTGCACCAAGTTGGTTGGATTGACGAATCACTGCATTTTGGGATGGATTGGGACATTCTAGTCAAGCTGGGCAAGCGCTTTGGGTTGCACTATATTCCAATGGAAATGGGTGCCATTCGCGAGTATGAAGATGCCAAAAGTTTCGCCGGCGGGGCTAAACGATTCGCCGAACTGGGTGCGCTGATCCGCAGGCAAAGTGGTCAGCGATTTGCGCCGGGTTATATTTTTTACGGGCTGGATACTTACGAAAAAATCTGGTGTCCGCTGGTGCGACGCATAGTTCCTGGTGCGCTAGGGGAACTGGCTGCTCGGCGATTGTCGCATCTGTGCAGGTATTTTATCGACCGATCCTATTACCTGTCTCAAGGTCTCTACCGTGATGGCTGGGCGGCTGAAAAAATGCATTTCATGATTCCTGAAGGGCGAAGGAAGATTTTGTTCCGTGGCGAGAATATTCAGTTAAGCGACCTGTTGGAGGGTCAAATTCTTGTGGTGGAATCAAATGGGTTGGAGTTAGGCAGGATACAACCGGACTGGGGTGAGTTCCGTTTGGAGCTGGATGCACCGCTCCACATGCAAGGTAAATGTTTGAATCTAGACGTGTTTGCTTCCAAATCGGTGGTCCCAAGCCGCATCGGCAATAGTTCCGATAGCCGCAGGCTCGCCTTTCGGTTTATTGAATTCCAATGGACGGAACCAGGCGCAACCCATATATACTAGCTAGATAGGCGCACTGCGGTTGTAATGGAAATACTGAAGAAAAAACTACAAGACGAGATTACGCAACTTGAGCACGAATTGCGTAGTGAATTACCAAAAGAAATCCTTCGAGCTCGTGAATACGGGGACTTGAGCGAAAACGCGGAATACTCGGCGGCTAAAGAGCGGCAAGGTTTCGTGAATGCTCGTCTCGGTCAACTACAAAAACGGTTGGGCGAACTTTCCATGATCGACATGACCAAGATTCCACATGATCGAGTGGGATTGGGTTCTAGCGTGTTGGTTCTGGACACCAAGAAAGACGAAGAGTTCACTTATCGACTGGTTACCAGCGAAGAAGCGGATGTGGCCAACGGGTTGATTTCCACCAGTTCCCCAATTGGCAAAGGCCTTTTGAACAAAGTGGTTGGCGATGAAGTTCTGATTGTAATTCCTGGCGGCACAAAGCAGTTTGAAGTGCTTAAGGTAACTACGATTCACGATTTGCCATAAGCGAAAAAAGGATGCCCGAAGGAGGACCAATATGACCGTCACAAAAACGATTGGACAAGCCTGTAACAAGGTTATCCTCCTTATTGTGCACGGATTGGCCTTATCGAAGATCCACCCTAATGTCCTGACGTTTATCGGCTTACTGATTAATGTTGTCGCGGCAGTGTTCATGGCCCAGGGACAATTCTTTAAGGCGGGCCTGGTAATTCTTGGTGCGGGAATTTTCGACATGGTGGACGGTCGAGTAGCCCGTGAAACGAATCAGGTAACCCGCTTTGGCGGATTCTTTGATTCCGTATTGGACCGTTACTCCGACCTTGGATTGCTCATGGGCCTGCTGTATTACTACGCATCCATCGACCGGTTTTTTTACGTCATCCTGACTGCAGTGGTAATGACTGGTTCAGTGATGGTGAGCTACACCCGGTCTCGCGCAGAAAACTGCATCCCTACTTGCAAAGTGGGTTTTGCAGAGCGTCCAGAACGAGTTGTGCTGATGATCATTGGTGCATTGTTCGACCACATGGCCCCGGCGTTGTGGGTGCTGGCAGTGATGAGTAATCTGACCGTGATCCACCGCATGATCTACACCTTTCAGGAAGCTGGACGGTTAGAAGATGCGCAGTTACGAGCCCCTGGTGTGCCACCATCAATGATGCCCAGAGCGCGCAGCCAGTCTTCTTCTTCCTAGGGCTTATTGCGAAAGTCAGAGGTAGGCGAAACCGCTCAATGTCATTTAGTTTTTTGGAAATCGGACAGCTTAAAGTGTTGGAGTGAAGTGTATCCGGCCTTTGAAAGACCGCTCCCTCGCGGTCACGGCTCGGTAGCATCAGCGCGTTACCGAGCCGTGCGAGGGTGCGGTTTTTCAAAAGCCTGATAGCTTCACCCTAGGAAGAAGAAGACTGG